>JAZMZQ010000073.1:0-3647 GCA_045586045.1 Eubacteriales bacterium | reverse complement strand
TGCATTTTCGCTACCCTCAACGGGGCAAGGGCACCGAGCTGTTGGCACTCTGCCGTAAAAATGCATCGGAAAAATTGGCAGAGCGGGAGGCGGCGGGCGATCGCGTCCGCAGGATCGCCATTCTGATTGCCCAGACTCTGGGACTGGACGAGCCGCCCAAGCGGATCGAGATGTATGATATCTCCAATTTCGGCGAGAGCTCCATGGTAGGCGGCATGATTGTATGGGAAGAGGGTCGATTTAAGAGAAGCGCCTATCGAAAATTCAAGATCGATCAATTGGGGCAGGATGATTATGCCGCCACCCGCCAGATGCTTGCGCGCCGCTTATCCCATCTTGGGGAAGAGGAGTTCGGCGCAAAGCCGGATCTGATTTTGATGGATGGCGGAAGAGCGCATATGGACGCGGTTCGAGATCTGTGTGGCGAGATCCCTCTTTTCGGATTGGTAAAGGACCGCCGCCATCGCACCCGCGGCTTGGTCTCCTTTGAGGGGGAATTGGATCTTCGCAGCGATCCCACACTCTATGCATTTTTCTCTTCCTTGCAGGATGAGGTGCATCGCTACGCCATCAGCTATATGAAAAAGACCCATACCAAAAAAATGACCCGCTCTCCCTTGGAGGAGATCGAGGGGATGGGCCCTGCCCGCCTTAAGAAACTAAAAAAAGCCTTTCCGAAAGGGCTCTCCAAAGCCTCGGCTCAGGAGATCAAAGAAAAGGCAGGCCTGCCGATCAAAGTGGCTGAGGCGGTTTATTCCTATTACCATGGAGGTGAGCAATCATGATGCGGATTATAGCAGGCAAAGCGCGCGGAAAGAAGCTTCTGACCCTTGCAGGGGAGGATACGCGCCCTACGCTGGAGCGAATCAAGCAAAGCTTGTTTTCTGCTCTTCAATTCGAGCTTGAGGGCAGAAGAGTGCTGGATCTTTTCGCCGGCAGCGGCCAGTTGGGGCTGGAAGCCCTCTCTCGGGGGGCGGAGTGCTGCTGGTTTAATGATAGCAGTAAAAATGCCATGGAAATTGTCCGAAAAAATATTTTGGCTTGCGGATTTGAAAAGAATGTAAAAGAATCTTGCATGGATGGTATCACTTGTGTTAAAATGATAGAAAGAGCAGGTTTTCGCCCGAATCTTGTCTTTTTGGACCCGCCGTATCATGGCCCGCTGCTGCAGCAGGTATTGGATCTTCTTCCCGCTCTTTTGGAGGAAGGCGCAATCGTAGTAGCGGAGACCGATAGGGAAGAGCAGTTCACTTATGAGGGGCTTTCCCTTCGCAAGGAATATTGCTATGGGTCTGTGAAACTCACTGTTATGGAAAAAAGGGGGTAAGCATTATGCGAATTGCCATCTGCCCCGGTTCTTTTGATCCGGTTACATTGGGCCATCTGGATATTATTAAGCGTTCCAGCAGGCTGTTTGATAAGATCTATGTGGCTGTATTATCCAATAGTGCAAAGCAAGGTCTATTTACTTCCGAGGAGCGGAAAGCCCTTTTGGAAAAATGCTTGGTAGGGCTGCCGAATGTGGAAGTGATCTGCTTCTCCGGCCTTTTGGTGGATTGCGTGCGGGAATATGGCGCAAGTGCAGTTATTAAAGGCTTGCGAGCGGTCAGTGATTTCGAATATGAGTTTCAGATGTCTTTGATCAATAAAGAGCTCAATCCCGAGATGGAGACTTTGTTTATCAATACCAATTCCAAGTATATGTATCTCTCCTCCAGTGTGGTGAAGGAAGTAGGAAGCCATGGCGGCGATATTTCCGATTTTGTTCATCCGGCGGTAGAGGAAGAGATTCGAAATAGAATTAGAGAAAAAGGAGCAAGAAAATGAAAGTAGAAGAAATTTTGGTAGCAATGGAAGATCTTTTGGAGGATGCATGGAATCTCCCCATGAGCGGCGGTAAGCGTGTAGTCAGCACCAATGAGCTGTTGGATTTGATTACCGATCTTCGCAATGCAATGCCCGGCGAAATCCGCGAGAGCAATGATATTATCGCTCAGCGTGATAAGATCATCCTGCAGGGTAGAGATGAAGCGGAACTGACCTTGAAGGCTGCCCGCGCTAAAGCCGATAAGCTGGTCTCTCAGGAAGAGATCTATGTGCAGGCTCAGCAGCAAGCCCAAGAGATCATTGCTCAGGCGCAGAAGAGCGCCAAAGAGCTGAAGAACGCAACGGTTGAATATTGCGAGAATATCCTCTCCCGCACCGCTGAGAATCTTGCAAAGAGTGCCTCTGCCATTGAGGAGACCCGCAAGAGCGTTCGTAAGCAAAAAGAATGATCAAAAATCGCGTTTATTTTCTTGATTGGGTTCGCGGAATTGCTGTCCTTGGAATGATCCTCCATCATGGCTTGTTTGCCATCGAGGTGGTTTCCTATCTCTTTGGTCGGCCCGTGGAATTCAAAATCCTTGATACATGGGCATTTTGGGTGCTGCAGGAACTATTTGTGGCAGTCTTTTTGCTGATCAGCGGAATCTGCACGGCCTTTTCTAAAAATGTATTACGGCGGGGCTGTATGGTAGCCTCTGCAGCATTGCTTATCACTCTTGTAACAGGGCTGCTGCTTCCCGTTTTTGGGGTTTACGGGCTTGAGATTTGGTTTGGCATTTTGCATCTTTTCGGTTTCTCTATGCTAACCTATGGCCTTTTTACCTGCAGAAAAAAATGGGTGCCCATCACTGCCGCTTTTGCATTATTTTTTGTCCTTTTGCTGACGGTTACCTTTGCGGATAGCGGCTTTTCCATGTGGATCAGGGCTTTTCTCGGTTTCCCCTTTGAGGGTTTTTTATCGGCGGATTATTATCCGATTCTGCCGTATTTTCTTGTCTTTTTGGCAGGCACTTTTATGGGCCCCGCTGTGCGGGATCATCAGCTTCCTGCTCGCTTTTATGCAATGAGGATTAAGCCCCTTGAATGGATCGGCCGTCATTCTTTATGGATCTATATCGCCCATCAGCCGATCATCTTTGGTATCATTGCTTTAATTTTCTATATTGTTTAATAAAGAGAATGCCCTTGGAAAAATCCAAGGGCATTCTCTTTATTTGATTTTGAATATGGTTGCTGTCCGAGCAGGGAGATAGGTGAGAAAGGCCTTCTTCCCTTGGAAAAATCCATTTGCCTTATATTGCAGGTGATGAATCCGCCCAAAGCCGCCCAAATCGAAGTCATCGGTAGAGAAGAGCACCTTGCAGCCCTCTCCTTCATCCAAGGGAATGGGGAAGGTGCTTTGGGAATCGGTGGGATGGAAATTAAAGGCGAAGAGAATCTTTCCCTTTCGGTAGATCAGGATCTTCTTCTGCTGATCCACCCAGAGAGAGATCGGCTCTTTTTTCAAAAGCTTTTCCTCTCCGCGGATGCGCCTGGCGATGATCGGCAGATAAGCGAGCATCACGAGGAAGGAAAAGATCGAATTGAGCACGAGCGGCATCGAGAGGAACAGCAGCACCGAGGCCGTATACATCGGATGGCGCACGACGCCGTAGAGCCCGGAATCGACCACAACCTGCCCCTCCTGCACCTCCACCGTGCGGGAGAGCCAGGCGTTCTCGCGCAGCACCTCGCCCCACATCAGATAGGCCAGGAGGAAGATCGCGCCCGCCGCCCAGACCACCCACTGGGGAAGGCTCAGCCAGCCGAAGCGAAAGTTC
>JAZMZQ010000072.1:0-8991 GCA_045586045.1 Eubacteriales bacterium | reverse complement strand
ATGAATCAGGAATTCGAATTAAGCCTTTTGAATGATTTTTATGAATTTACAATGAGTAATGGCTTTTATAACGAGAATAAAGGGGAGCGCATTGTCTATTTTGATGTATTCTTCCGAAGAGTTCCGGATAAGGGCGGTTATGCCATTTGCTGTGGCTTAGATCAAATTATTGATTATATTTCTAATTTATCTTATTCGGAAGAAAATGTTGAATTTTTGCGTCAAAAGAAGCTTTTCTCTGATGGATTTTTAGATTATTTGCGAAATTTCAAGTTCACTTGCGATGTATATGCAGTACCGGAGGGGACTCCTGTATTTCCGGGTGAGCCGATTCTCACCGTAAGAGGTCCTGCAATCCAAGCGCAGCTATTAGAGACGATGATTCTGCTTACCTTAAATCATCAAAGCCTGATTGCTACCAAGGCTTCTCGCATTGTACGTGCGGCAGACGGTAGGGGAGTAAGTGAATTTGGTGCCAGACGTGCCCACGGAACTGCCGCTTCCGTAATGGGTGCAAGGGCAGCCTATATTGCCGGATGCACCGGCACTTCTAACGCGCTGTGTGATAAGCTCTATGGTGTTCCTTGCAGCGGGACAATGGCTCATAGCTGGGTGCAGAGCTTCGATACGGAGTATGAAGCCTTTGAGGCGTATGCTCGAAATTATCCTCATTCTTGTGTTTTGCTGATTGATACCTTTAATGTTTTGAAATCCGGCTTACCCAATGCAATTAAATGCTTTGATCGTGTATTAAAACCTCAAGGATGCAGGCCGGTTGCAGTGCGAATTGATTCCGGTGATATTACTTATTTATCAAAGAAAATTCGCGCGGCTTTAGATGCAGCCGGCTATCCCGATTGTAAAATCATGGTATCCAATTCTTTGGATGAATATATTATTCGTGATTGCATAAACCAAGGCGCAAAGATCGATCTCTTCGGAGTAGGAGAGCGTTTGATTACCTCCCGCAGCGAATCGGTATTCGGCGGCGTTTATAAGCTGGTAGCGGTTGAAGATGAAGAGGGAAACATCATTCCTAAAATTAAAATTTCCGAAAACATAGAAAAGATTACAACCCCCTGCTTCAAGCAGCTCTATCGCTTCTTTTCCAAGGAAACCGGTATGGCGATTGCTGATTTGATTACGCTTCATGAAGAGGTGATCGATGAAAGTAAACCCTATACATTATTTGATCCTGTCCACACTTGGAAGGAAAAGGTTGTCAGTGATTATGTGGCAACTCCTTTACTTAAACCGATCTTTCTCGGTGGAAAACTTGTCTATGAAAAACCGCAGACGAACGAAATTCGCTCTTACTGTTTGGAGCAATTAAGCCTTTTGTGGGATGAGGTAAAGAGATTTGAAAATCCCCATGAATATTACGTAGATTATTCGCAAAAACTATGGGATATTAAGCATGATCTGCTGAAAAAACATTAAATTTTATTTTTGTTAAAAATAACCAAAACGGATGGTGCTAAAAAAATCACACCATCCGTTTTGGTTATTTTGCACAATAGATTATGTAAACAAAAAGCGTTCAAGCCACTTTTGATCTGAAAAATTAAATTTTTATTGTTCAAAATGTAAAATAATTATTGAAATTGTATATATATTGTGCTATAATCTTCGTGATAATATGGAATAAATGGGTCATAGCGTTTTTGTACATGTTGCTTAAAGTGGTGTGTCAAATCATGTCAAAGTGGCAGATTTATTCGATATGTGATCATACTAAGTTGGAGGTAGTTTATGAAAGACACAAGTTTTGGCGCTGTTTTGAAGTCTTTGCTTGCGATCGTCTTAATCATGGTCATGGCCCTTTCCATGGCCACCTTTGTCTTTGCAGATGAAGAGCTGGAAGGCGCCGATCAAGCAACCACTGAAGATGGCGGCGCAGCAGATGGAACGACCGAAGAAGGCGGTGCCGAAGATGGAGCAACCGATGAGGAGATTGCTCAGCCCATCGTAACCGGCCCTGCCGAGACCGTTACTCCTGAGGGCTTGGAGGACAATCAAAGTTCTGTATCTGTAGTTGGCTTCCATCGCGATGGACGGTATGTTGACTACTATAACGAGCATCTGGATGTCGATAAAAAGCTTCCTGAAATTCTCGTAGCAGGAAATGCTGTAACATCCGGCTCTGCTAAATACGCTTTGGCGGAGAACTATGAAGGCAAAAGCAATGTTCTTCTGATGGAGAAAGAGGGAACTCTTGTCTATACGGTGGATGTTGCCGAGACCGGAATGTATGCATTGGAGCTGAGTTATTTCCCGCTTTTGGGAGATGGCAACGGAAAGGATTATGAGTTGCAGATTCTTATCGACGGTAAGCTTCCTCATAAGGATGCTGCTCGTTTCTCCTTGAAGAGAAACTGGACCGATGAGGATGAGGAAAATCCTTTCGACTCTATCGGCAACGAGCTTTTCTCCAAGCAGGTTGAAGATGCAAAGTGGCTGGTCAAGGACGTGCGTGATCCCGATGGTGTATTTGATGATTCTGTCAAATTCTATTTAACGAAGGGTACCCACACCATCACCTTGGATTACATCAGCGGTATTATGGCGCTTGCTTCCCTTCGTCTTCACAATGAGGGAAAGGGAATTTCTTATAATGATTACATAGCCATGAACGATATGGCAGGCGCTACTGATGCCACCGAGGAATTTATCTTGGAGGCAGAAAATTATGTGGACAAGAGCGAATCGCTCCTCCAGCCTGCATACGATCGTAGCGATCCTAAGGTTACTCCTTATAGCATCAGTAAGACAAGATTGAATGTATTCGGCGGCGAAAGCTGGGGCACCAATACCCAAACCGTAAACTGGAAGATCGATGTTCCTGCTGATGGATATTATACCATCGGATTCCGCTATCGTCAGTCTTATGTGGAGGATTCCACCTCTTACAGAAGAATTTATATCGATGGGAAAGTTCCTTTTCATGAGGCAAATGCCATCGGTTTCCCCTTCGGCATCGGCTATAACTATAAGGTTATCGGCGGTGTTGATGAAAATGGGGAAGAATATGATTATAAATTCTATCTGACTAAAGGCACCCATGAATTTTCCATGGAGGTTGTAATCGGTGAGATGGCTGAAATCAGCCGTAAGGTTGAGGATATTGTATATCAGCTCAACTATGTATATCGTAAGATTATCATCGTAACCGGTACGGAGCCTGATATCTATCGCGACTATGAGTTGGATAAAAAGATTATGGATCTTGATGATATGCTCAATTCTATCTATGAAGATATGAAGGGTGTGGAGCAAGATGTAATCGATATCAATGGCACCCTTGGCTCTGCTACAATTCTTACCACCATGCTCAAGCAGCTGGAAGATTTCATTGATGAGCCTTATGCAATTCCCGAACGTCTTTCTACCTTTAAAGATAATATTAGTACTTTAGGCGCATGGATGCTGGATCTGCGCAATATGCCCGTGCAGTTTGATAAGATTGTTTTCTCCGGTTCCGGAATGGAGCCTTCTCGCCAAACTGCAAACTTTTTCGAGAACTTAGCTCATGAGGTGCGCGCATTCTGGTCTTCCTTCGTTGATGACTATACTTCCGTTGGTGCAGAGAGCTCTACCGGCCGTTCTCTTACTGTATGGGTAGGTACCGGCCGTGACCAAGCAATGGTATTGAAGACCCTTTGCGACAACTATTTCACTCCTCAAACGGATATTTCTGTCAATGTATCTTTGGTTCCCCTTGGGATTCTTTCCAAGGCCATCGTTGCAAGCCGCGGCCCCGATATTGCTTTGCATGTAGGCCGTTCGGAGCCTATGAATCTTGGTGTCCGTAATGCGGTATACGATTTGAGCCAATTTGAAGATTATGAGGAAATTGTAAGCTCCCGTTTCAGTAAGTATGCAATGGTTCCTTATACCTTGAGCACCACTAATGATAAGGGCGAGCAGATCAAAGAGGTTTATGCCCTTCCCGAGACTCAAAACTTCAGTATGATGTTCTATCGTACCGATATTTTTGCAGAGCTTGGTATTTCTCCTCCGAATACATGGGATGAATTCGATAATATTCTGCCCTATATCCAGGCAAATAATATGACAGTTGGTTTAGATTCCCATCTGGCAACTACCGCTCCCACCACCGGTGGTACTTTCTATACCTTCATTCTGCAAAATGGTAAAACACCTTATACCGAAGACGGTACTGTTACCAACTTTACGCAGCAGTATTCCATTGATGCATTCCAAAAATGGACTCGTTACTATCTGCAATATGATCTGCCTACCGACTATAACTGGTACACCCGTTTCAGAAACGGTGAGATGCCTTTGGTATTGCAGGCTTATTCCAATATTACTTATCTTCAGGAATCTGCTCCTGAACTGAACGGTCTTTGGGAAGCTCTGCCGATCCCCGGCACCTTGGATGAGGAGACCGGTATCATCAATCGGACCGAAGAGTCCACCGGTATGTCCGCTTGCATGATCGTATCCAAGACGATTAATGCCGCAAAAGATCCCAAGCAGCAGCTTGAGGATGCATGGACCTTTATGAAATGGTGGACTTCAGATGAGACTTCTGCAGACTATGGTAACCGAGTTGAAATGGCGATTGGTTCTGTAGCAAGATATACAACTTCCAATATCAATGGTTTCAATAAAATTAAATGGTCTGCTGCTGAGGCTGCAGCAATCAAAGAACAGCGCGAGTGGGTACGCGAGACTCCTGAGCTTGTAGGCGGTTATTATGTTGGCCGTAACCTGATCAATGCTTTCCGTAACGTTACCAACAACAGCGCAAATCCCCGCGAAAAACTATTCTATTATAACGAACAGATTAACGAAGAGATCTGGCGCAAGCGCAGTGAGTATAATCTGTCTGTACCGGAGGAGGCGAACAAATAATGGCAACTTCTTCTGCAAAACAAAGAGAACTTGATTTATTAAAGAAAAAGAAGCTTACTTTTTCTGAAAAAATGCAGATGACCTGGCAGCAGGTCAGAGAAAACAAGATCAACTATTTTATGATGTTGCCTTTCCTTGTTTTCTTCACTCTGTTTACTTTAATCCCTATCGGCGCATCTGTTGTACTTTCTTTTACTCGGTATGACATTTTGAATTCGCCGGAGTTTGTAGGTTGGGATAACTATCTGAGAATGTTTATGGAAGATAGTGTATTTCTGCTTGCCTTGAAGAATACGCTTCAATTTGCAGTCATTACCGGCCCTGTCGGCTATCTTCTTTGCTTCGTATTCGCGTGGTTTATCAATGATCTTCCGCCCCTTGCAAGAGCATTCTTTACTGTGGTGTTCTATGCGCCCACCCTTGCAAACATCTACTTCATTTTCCAATACATTTTCAGTAGTGATATGTATGGTCTTTTGAACTCTGTGCTGATGAATATCGGTATTTTGGATGAGCCGAATGCTTGGCTTACTGATCCGGAGTATATGCTCAATATCGTAATCATCGTTCAGCTATGGTGTTCTTTGGGTACCGGCTTCCTTTCCTTTGTAGCCGGTCTTCAGAATCTGGATCCCTCTCTTGCTGAAGCGGGCGCGATCGACGGTGTTCGCAATCGCTTCCAAGAGTTGTTCTACATTATTTTGCCCCAGATGGGCGGTATGCTGATGTTCGGTGCCGTTATGCAGATCGCATCTGCCTTTGCGGTAGGTAGCATCTCAGCTGCTTTGCTGGGTTCGCCGTCTGTTGATTATGCCGGCCATACCTTAGTATTGCATATTTCCGACTTCGGTCATACTCGTTTTGAGTTGGGTTATGCATCCGCAATTGCAGTTGTCCTCTTTGCGCTGATGATTGTAACCAAAGCAGTGATCAATAAGCTGCTTGCTCGGTTCTCACATGATTAAGGAAAGGAGAGTGATTATCAATGTCAACTAAATTAAGAAGAACAAAGATTTCTGTTGCAGGCGACATTACAACTTATCTGTTACTCGCTCTCTATGCCGGTATTATGGCGCTTCCTTTGTTCTATGCGATCATTCAGTCTTTGAAGCCCTATAATGAACTGTTCTTGTTCCCCCCACGCTTTTTTACCAAGAACCCCACATTGATGAACTTCAGAAAGCTTTTTGATCTTACCTCTACCTCTTGGGTACCTTTCTCAAGATACGTATTCAACACCATTGCTAATACCTTGATTGGTACAGTCATTCATATTATTTCTGCTGCAATGTGTGCTTATCCTTTGGCAAAGAATAAATTTCCCGGAAAAGCGGTGATCTTTAATTTGGTTGTTTGGTCACTGCTGTTTACCGGTGGTGTTACCGAGATTCCGGTATATTTGGTAATGTCTTATTTGGGAATTGTTGATACTTATTTTGCCTATTGGCTCCCTGAAATTGCTGCAACCATGGGTATTTTCCTTTTGAAGCAGAGTATGGCAGAGGTGCCCGATGCAATGGTTGAGGCCGCCAGAATCGATGGTGCAGGGGAGTGGAAGATCCTTTGGACGATTGTAATGCCTTCTGTTAAACCTGCTTGGCTGACCCTTGCGATTTTCTCCTTCCAGAGAAACTGGAATGCTACAGCTGCTTCCTATATTTATACAGAGACATTAAAGACATTGCCGACCGCTTTGAGCCAGATCACTGCGGCAGGAAGCGTTGCCCGTGCCGGTGAGGCCTATGCCGCATCAGTACTGATGATGATCCCGCCGATTGTCTTCTTTATCTTTGCTCAGAGCAGTACGGTTAAGACCATGGCGCATGCCGGTATTAAGGGTTAATGGGAGGTGCACGGAATGAAAAATAAATTGATTAAATTCGGTGCAGTAGTGATGGTTATGATGATCATCGCTTCCATGCTTGCCCTTCCTTCCTCTGCTTATATCGCGTATAATACCTACAATTATAATTATTATGGCGAAGCAGTTGAGACCCCTTCCGGTTATACTCCCGAAAAGGTTTACTATGGTTCTGATCTTGGTGTTGGGATTCTTAATAATCCGGTTGATCTTTATGTAAGCCCTCAGGATGAGGTTTATATTCTGGACTATGTGGGCAACAATAATAATGCGGTTTTGCATATTTTTGATAAAAACATGAAGCTCATTAAGTCCTTATCAACTCTTAAGGCAAACGGCCATGATTATACGATGGTATTGCCCGAAAGTCTTGTAGTAGATAAATATGGTTACATTTACATCTGCGATACCGGTAACAAGCAAATCTTAAAGCTTGATAAAGATAAGAGCGGCAAGATTATTCAGACAATCGGTGCTCCTAATTCCGATCTTTTTGAAGGTGATTTCAAGCCTTCTAAGATTGCGATTGCAAAGAATATGTCTTTGTATGTAATCAGCAGCGGTTGCTTGGATGGTATTATGGAGTTTAATGAATATGGTGTCTTCCTGCGGTATTTCGGTGCACCTGATGTTCAGATGACTTTGGTTGATCTTGTAAACTTAGCTTGGAGACGTGCATATCGTTCTCTGTTTGGTGAGGGTGTAGACGAAGCTTTCGTTACATATGTGCCTACCGAATTTGAAAACATGGTTGTAGATGATTATGGCTTTGTATATGCGCTGATGGCTACCACAAGGGATCAAAATACCGATCAGTTATTTAAGATGAACTTCCTCGGTAGTAATATTTTGGATCCTCAGGCAAAGAGTACCAAGAAAGTAAATTCCACTCTTTCTGCAACCTACGGCGATTTGGTTCGTCGTGCCACTTCCGGTCAGGGTAATATCTTTGTCGATGTTGCGACCGACAAGGATGGCTTTATCACCATGCTTGATGGGAACTTGAAGAAGATTTTTGAGTATGATGCCGAAGGTAATTTAACCTTTGTCTATGGCGGTGATGGCCAGCAGCAAGGTTTCTTCAGCAAGCCTGTTGCAATTGCAAAACTGGGAAAGAAAACATTGGTGCTTGATCGCTATTTCGGTACTCTTACAGTATTTGAACACACTCATTACGGCGAAAAGCTTCATGATGCAATTGTTCTTTATGATGAGGGCCTTTATAATGAGGCTGAAGAATATTGGGATGTTGTATTGAAGCATAATGCCAACTGTGAGCTTGCTCACATCGGTCTCGGTAAAGTTTATTATCAATATGGCAGGTATGAAGAAGCAATTAATCACTTTATGCTTGCTAATGACCGCAAAAACTATCAGGATGCATATGCCCTTTATAGAGAGGCTTTGCTTTCCGATCATTTCGGATTGATTATGACCTCCCTTTTGGTATTGATCATCCTTTGGATTGTATGGCGGATTTTCGGAAAATCCATTATTACTGCAATTAAAGAACGTAAGCAAGGAGGTGGAGAAGATGACGATTCAGAAATTATGGAGTAATTTATTTGTTCTTTTGAAACGGTTATATGTAAGACTTTTTGAAGGTAAAAAGAATCCATTCTTGATGCTGACCCATCCTTCGGAAACCTTAGAGGATCTGAAGTATAAAAGAAACGGCTCTCGCTTTTTTGCTACTTTGCTTCTCCTTTTATTCTCTGTCTCCGCTATTATTAAAGAAGTAGCAACCGGTTTTATTTATACCACTTTGCGAATCAAGGACTTTAATATTTTGATCGTATTGTGTACCTCCGGTATTCTTGTATTGCTGTTTGTTGTCGGTAACTGGGCATTGTGTACCTTGCTCAATGGTGAGGGTAGGGCAACCGATATTTATATCATGACCTGCTATAACCTGACTCCGTTGATCATTTCCAATTTCTTCACAACGATCATGTCCAGAGTTTTGGTTGAAGATGAATTTGTCTTTGTAAATATCATTGCTACCTGCCTTTCTATTTGGTTTGTTGTACTGATGTTTTATGGAGCAATGGTCATCCACAACTACACATTCTGGGGGACATTCTTCAACCTTATTATGTCGTTGGTTGCTATGGCAGTTATCTTCTTCTTGATATTCTTGTTTGTGGTATTGGTTCAGCAGATTTATGTGTTCCTGCTTACCATCTATACAGAATGTCGAATGCGCATATTGGGTTAAGAAAGGAGCAAAAATATGAAGAAAATCATTT
>JAZMZQ010000071.1:0-16863 GCA_045586045.1 Eubacteriales bacterium | reverse complement strand
CGATAATGGCATCGGTTTTGCTTTGTTATCTTGCCGCTTTGGTGGTGCTGATCGGCGGCTTTTTCGGAATTCGAGCATTTTTTAAGAGTGCTCTCGGAGCAAAAATAAAGGTTGGCTCATTTTTTGGCGGAATGGTCCTTTCGGTAGGCCTGTTTTTGGGAATGCTCTTGCTCTTTCGAATTTGTTTTTCCAATAATATGTATTATAATACCAAGCTTTATCGCACGGTGGTGGGCTTTGCATTACTCCTGCTTTTGAGCTTTTTGCGATTTTTGATCATAAAACTGCCGTTCTTTGATCGAGATCGAAAAAATGCAGGTTATTCCTTTTCGGCAGGCTTTGGAGCCGCACCCGCTGCATTTTTGGGAATTTATTCTTTGCTGATGCTGCTGATTGTCGGCGGCAACGGAATCTTCAACGGCCCCTGCATTGCAGAGGAAAACGGTCTTTTAAGCTTTGCGGATAATACCATGATCAGCGTATTTCGGCCGGAGGCGGGCCATATTTCCTTTGCAGTCCTTTTTATTGCCTATGCATTTTACTCGCTTCTTTTTGCAGATCTGATCCGAAAGATTTCCGATCGGATATGCTCCATGGGGGTAGGTGTTTGGTGGCTTGTCTTTTTCATGATCCTTGATGGGATTATGATCCTGCCCGTACCTTTTATCGGAATGTATGGCATCTCCCATTGGGGATTGGCGGTTATTGGCATTCTTTGTACTGCAGCTGCCGGCCTTTTGATCTGGAAGATGCCTGTGAAAGAAGAGAAAAAAGAATATATCAAGCAGTTTGAATAGAGGCGGGAAGTTCTTGATGAAAGGTTACACCCTCCGATGTTACGCTGATTTGATCATAGGGGACAGCGAAAAGATCGTTAACTGCTGTATATTGCTCAATATAGGATGTGGCGGCGCCGGCAGGAAGGGTATGGCCGGAAAAGGTGATGGTATCCGCAATGATTCTTCCTGCTCCGTTTTCCGCTTCTGCTAAATGGCCTTGAATGGTGATTTATTCATATTTTAAGGCGGTGAGCAAACTCTCAAACGCGGAAAGATCGGGGCATGCGGCAGCCAATCGATCGGGATTGCTGAGAACACCGCTTACCGAAAAATGCCCTTCTTCTTTTCCTTCAAACTGAATTTGAGATAAAAAACCAAGCTCGGAAAGATTGCCTTCCAAAAGATGGCTGAAGGCCTGATTGGAATAATGGCCTGCAGTATGATCTATAATAGGGGATTGGATGGGCTGTTTTTCCGATGGAGTGGTGCTTTCTGTATGCCGGCCATTGAGCCAGATGATTGTCAGGCCGATGAGCAGGGCGGTAGTGGTAAGGAAAAATGCGGTCCATTTGATTTTATAATAGCTAATTTGTTTTTTCATTCTATTTAATTCCTTTCTTTGGGAGGTATGAAAAATGAAGCGAATATTAAAAATGATTTTGGTAGGGTTGCTATGTGCTTTAGTGCTGATGAATAGCGGCTGTACATGGGATATTTTCGAAGGGGGAAAGCTGAATCCCGAAACATCTGAACCCTCTTCTGAGGAAGTGCCTCAGCAAGCAGGCCCCACGGCCGAAGAAATCGCCCAAGCGGAAAAAGAAGAAAAATTGCGCAAAGAGCGTATAGATACCATTGAGAAAACGCTGGCAGATCCCTTTATGATTTTAGTCAATCGGGATCATAAGCTCCCTTCGGATTTTGAGCCTTCGGATCGAGTCTCTTTTCGGGGCGGCTACCCTTTGAATCAAACCTGCGCTGAGCAGCTTGGAAAATTGGTGGATGCAGGAAAAGAAGCGGGATATCATTATGTGTTGTATTCCGGCTACCGCACCTATTCCAGCCAATATAATAAATATTATAATAAGATCGCTTATTATGAAGGAAAAGGTTATTCCAATGCTGAGGCGGTGCGGCTGACAAATTTGTATTATGCTCCTCCCGGCGCCAGCGAGCATCAGACCGGCCTTGCTGCCGATGTCTGCATTCCTTCCATTGTTAATAAGTATGGCAAATTGGATGATGCATATGCAGAAACCGAAGAATTCAAGTGGTTTTCTGCTCATGCTCATGAATATGGCTTTATTCTGCGCTATCGATTAGGCGATGAGGAGATTACAGGCTATGCTTATGAGCCGTGGCATTTCCGCTATGTGGGGGTAGCAGCGGCCACTGAGATTTATCAATTGGATATTACCTACGAGGAATATATTGAGGGTCTTCAAAAAGAATTGGCAGATCTTAAAGCTAAGGATAATAAATGAAAAAAAGCCTTTATCAAGGAAATTCTTTGATAAAGGCTTTTTTCATTTGCATAGAGTGTATTTTTTGGAGGACACTAAAAATGAGGTGATAAAAATGGCTGAGAGCGTATTGCGATGCGTAGTCTTATATCTTGCAGTGATTCTTGCGGTGCGGGTAATGGGAAAGCGGCAGATTGGGGAATTGCAACCTTCGGAACTTGTGGTTACCATTATGATCTCGGAATTTGCCGCGCTCCCTTTGCAGGATATTAATTTTCCTCTTCTTTGGGGATTGGTTCCGATGTTTTTCTTGGTGGCGTTGGAACTGATTATGTCGTTTGTAACCTTGAAATCCATTCGCCTGCGCGCATTTTTTTACGGGCAACCGATTCTATTGATCTATAATGGAAAGATCAATCGGGAAGAACTTTTGAAAACCCGCGTATCGGTAGAGGATGTGATGGAGGCGATGCGGGCAAATGGGCTGCTGCGTATTGAGGATATCCATACGGCTGTGCTGGAAACCAACGGCACAATTTCTATTATCCCTAAGCCGGAGCTTGCTCCGCCATCTGCGAAGGATATGAAGATAAAGGTGGAACAATGCGGCGGTATGCCTCAAATTATCGTGATGGACGGCAGCTTGGTGAAAAAGAATATGGAGATCAAAGGGGTGGATGAGCAGCAAATCGAAAAAATTCTCCATGGCTACGGTGTCCCTCTTGAGCAGGTGTTTATGCTTACCATTGATGATCTTGGAAAGACTTATTTGGTAAGCAGAAGAGATGAAGTATGAAACGTTTTTTGATTAGTTTGATTTTAATATTACTCTTTGTGGGCGGCAGTGTTGTCTATGATCAATGGTTCATGTGCCGATTTGCCAAAGAGATGAATGATGGAATTGATGGGATTATTCAGGCGCAGCATCAATCGGAAAAAGAAAACGCGGTAGAGCAGCTCAATGAATGTTATGCAAAGCGACATCCGATTGCCGATCATCTGATCTTTTCAAATCGCTTGGAAGAGATTGAAACGCTGCTATATAAATTGAATGCATATATTGAGGAGCAAGAAGATGCAGAAATTCTTGCAACTGCGCAAGAGATGCGATCGAGAATCAATTTGCTTCATTCAATTGAATTTTATCGCGGGAACCGATCGGGTGATTTTAGCATAAGATAGGAATACAGCGAAAGTAAGGGCAATATTACGCTTTGCGAGAGGAGGTCCGGCGATGAAACGAGGAGGTTTAATAAAAGCGGCGGGCTGCTTTGCCGCTGCAGTAGCGCTTGGAATGTTGATTCAGATCTTTTTGCCGGATATTCTGATCATTGCGATCTGCTGCGTGATGGTGATTGTGATGGGTGTATTGATTGCAAAAATATAGTAAGGGGGTGAAATGGATGCAGGTGATTGTAGTAAAAGCGCCGCGTCTTTTGCGCGGGATTCTAAAGCGCTTATTTGGAATTCGCCGAGAGGAATAGAGAATATTGAGCGGCACCTTTGCATATGTAATAATAAAAAACAAAGGAGCCGTGGACGATATGGAGTGCAGCCAGCAACAAACAACGGTGGCAGCGACCGCAACGCTGTATGAAAACTTTTTGGAGGAAAAGTGCGAGAGTGATCTCTTGATTCCGGATTATTGCCCATCTGCCGAAAAGATTATTCAGTGCAGTGCTGTTCCTGTAATTACCAAAAAAGAGATAGAAGGAGATCGTTTGATCTTAGAAGGAAATTGCCGTATTTGCGTGATTTATCAAGGAGAAGAAGAGGGGGGGATTCGCTCTCTGAGTGAGAATGTTCCTTTTATTGAAAGTCTTCCTCTGAAGGAGGCAGGGAGCAATCCTTGGATTCAGGTTATTACCCGTAGCTCAGGAGTATCCTGCCGTCTTTTGAATCCGCGCAAGATCAGCGTAAGAGCCACTGTGTCTGTTGCGGTTAAGGTAAAGGACCAGCGTTTTACCAATACGGTGGAAAAGATGGATTGCAATGCGGTAGAGGCATTGTTTACCCCCGCTTCTGTCTATACGGTTTTGGAGCATTCGGCCGATACAATAAAGGTTCAGGGCGAGATTGAAGTACATAGTGAGATACAGGATATATTGAAAAGTGAGGGTTCAGTCTGCATCAAAGATGTGCGTGTTATGGCGGGAAAGGCCATGGTCAAAGGAGTGGTAAGCCTCTTTGTACTTTATACCCCCGAATCATCGCCCAATCGCATTGAGAGCGCCTCCACTTCCATTCCTTTTTCGCAGATGTTGGAGTTAAGGCAATCGGATGGGCGGGGACAGATGGAAGCAATGGCCTATATTCAGAATATCAGAACCGATGTAGAGAGTGATGAGAACGGAAATAATCGTTTGATTTCTATTTCGGCAACATTGCTGACAGAAGGGGAACTTTTTGAAAATCAACCGCATCAGATGCTGCTCGATGTCTATTCCAATCAATATCCTGTTCAAACCAAACAAGAGATTTTGCAATATGAAGAAATGAGAGAACGTTTGGAGGGTGTGGAAACAATCCACCATAAGATCCCGATGGAGGCAGAGGGGCTTGAAATTGTGCAAGCAATGGGAAATCCGGTGGTCCAAAAGATCAGCGGAAAGGATCAGCAACTCACGATAGAAGGCGTAATGGATGCTTCAATTTTTTTGCGGGAAGGAGAACGGCATCGAAGCGTCGACAAGTCTTTTTCCTTTACACTTAATGTGCCCCTTCAGCATCTTGATGGCCAGATGCGCTGCGAGGTTCGGCCTTGTATTTTGGGAATGAATTGGACTGTGGCGGCAGATGGGTTGGATTTGAAGGCGGATATCGGCTATTCTTTGATCACCTTTGCCCGCCATAAGCAGGAAGTGATTCATCAGGTTGAGGTGGATACAGAGCATCAGTTGGAGCAAGAAGAGGCAAAGCCGCTTGTAGTCTATTACGGCGAAAAGGGGGAGCGGCTTTGGGATATTGCCCGCCGATATGCTACCTCCGTAGCATCCTTGAAATCGATCAACAACCTTTCCGCAGATATTTTGGATGAGAAAAAGCTGCTTTTAATTTCAAAGGCTTAATCTGAATGGAACCGCTGTTTTTTGTTTCGACAGAAAATAGCGGTTTTTTCATTTATTTATTGAATCTTCAATAATATAATGTTATAATATATTATTATTTATTATTGTGGAGGTATGCGCTTGCTGCGGAAGTGGAATATCAGACAACAAAATAGCCAAGATGTAGAATCCCTTCGCGAGGCGCTTGGATGTTCTCATTTTTTTGCGAGAATATTAATCAATCGTGGTTATAGAACGGCCAATGATGCTTCGGCGTTTTTGAGGGCAGATTCCTCTGCATTGGGGGATCCCTATCTCTTTAAGGCAATGGATTATACCATCGCGCGGATCGGAAAAGCGATTTTGCAAAAGGAACGCATTACGGTTTACGGCGATTATGATGTGGATGGTATTACCGCTACCAGCTTGATGGTTAAAGTGATTCGAGAGCTTGATGGTGTGGTAGATTATTACATCCCAAATCGCTTTGATGAGGGATACGGTGTCAATTCCTCGGCGGTAGAAAAAATTGCCAATCGAGGGACAAAGCTGATTATTACTGTGGATACCGGTATCACTGCCGTAGATGAAGTGGAATATGCAAAGAAACTTGGAATTGAGGTAATCATCACCGATCACCATGAATGCCAAGCAGCGCTGCCGAAGGCTACGATTGTTAATCCAAAGCAGCCGGATAGCGGATATCCTTTCCCTCATCTTGCGGGGGTTGGAGTGGTATATAAGATTGCCTGCGCGCTGGATGCTCGGTATGGAAAGGGCGATGGTGCACGCCGCTATGCGCCTTTGGCGGCCATCGGCACAGTTGCTGATATTATGCCGTTGATCGGAGAGAATCGATATATTGTCCGCAGCGGTCTTGCGGATTTAAGGGATACAGGATGTATGGGCCTTGATAAAATGATTGAGCGCTGCTTGGGGGAGAAACCCATTGATACAGCTGCCATCAGCTTTATGATTGCGCCTCGCATTAATGCTGCAGGTCGCTTGGGAAATGCAGAAACCGGCGTAGAACTTTTGATTACGGAAGATAAGACGCGCGCTGAGGAAATAGTGGATCAGCTTTGCAAAGAAAACAACCGTCGGCAGGAAATTGAAAACCGTATTCTGACAGATGCGATTGCTATGATGGAAAAAGATCCCCTTGCCGATAAGCGCAGCGCAATTGTTCTTTGGCAAAAGGATTGGCATAATGGGGTGGTTGGCATTGTAGCCTCTCGATTGAAGGATCGGTATATGAAGCCTTGCTTCCTTTTTTCATTGAATGAGGAATTTGCCAAAGGCTCCGGCCGTAGTGTGCAGCCCTTTAATCTTTTTGATGCCTTGACCAATATTTCCGATACTTGCGAAAAATTCGGCGGCCATACGCTTGCGGCAGGTGTATTGGTTAAGCGAAATCGATTGAGGGAATTTCGCGATGCTTTGTGCAAAGAAGTGGATCGCTTCTTAAAGACCAATACATTTGATTGCAGCATTGATATTGATTGTGAGCTGCAGGATGGGGATCTGAATCTTAATAATATTAAAGCATTGGATTCTTTGGCTCCCTTTGGCAGAAAAAATTCGTTGCCGATTTTTTGTATGCGAAGAGTACGCTTGCTGGGCGCAACGCCCACTGCCAACGGCAATCATATGCGCCTGACCCTCCAGTGCGGCCATTTAAGAACGACCGCCTTTTATTTCAATGTGGCTCTTAAGGATTTTTGCTATCAGCCCGGAGATTTGATCGACATTGTATTTGAAGCAGAGATCAATACTTATAATGGGCGGCAAAGCGTGCAGCTTTCTTTGAAGGATGCCCGCAGCAGCAGATGCGAAGAAAAAAGAGCACGGGATCAGATGCAGCGGCTCTCGGAGGGTACGATATATTCAGAGGATATTCCTTCAAGAAATGATGCGGTTGCGTTGTATCTTTATCTTAAAAAGCAGGTAGAGAAAGAACGCTTGAAATTAGATTTTTATACGTTGCCCGAATATATTGAAAAGGAGCAGCATTATAATCTTTCATATATAAAGATGCATTATTCCCTTGAGATTTTACGGGAGCTTGGTGTCATAGACTATGAAAGCGATGGAGTCTATATATCAGAACTGAAGATCCATCCCGAGGTGCGAGTAAGCCTTCGGGATTCGGAAATATTGAGAAATATCTCAAAAAAGGCAGGTGAGCATGCATGGTCTTAGAAGAAAAATTATTTTCTGATTTTCGCGCTGTTTTAGAAAAAGATGATCGTAAATTTGATTTGGAAAAAATTGAACGGGCATATGTTCGCGCAAGAGGGTGCCACGAGGGCCAGACTCGTTCTTCCGGCGAGGCTTATGTATGCCATCCGATTGAAGTGGCGAAGTTGGTTTATGAATTCGGGCTTGACAGCGATTCCATTGCTGCCGCCTTTCTTCATGATACCATTGAAGATACGGAATTGACCTTTGATGAGGTAAGAAAAGAATTTGGCTTGGATTGCGCAAATTTGGTGGATGGTGTTACCAAACTGGGGAAGATCGCCTATACCACGAAGGAAGAGGCGCAGATTGAATATCTTCGCAAGATGTTTCTTGCGATGGCCAAAGATATCCGCGTAATTTTGATCAAGCTGGCAGATCGGCTTCATAATGTGAGGACATTGGCAGCCCGCCCGAAAGAAAAGCAGTTGAATACTGCAAAGGAGACTTTAGAAATCTATGCACCTTTAGCCCATCGCTTAGGTATGCAGAAGGTTAAATTGGAAATGGAGGATATCTCCATCTCTTATCTTGATCCGGAAGGATGTAAGATGATCCATGATCGGCTGAAAGAATTTGAAAATGTCGGTCAGGAGTTTTTGGATAATACCCGCAATAACATTTGCGAAAAATTAAAGGCATATGAAATTCCGTTTGAACTGAGCTATCGGGTGAAGCATACATTCAGTATCTATCGCAAGATGTTTCAGCAGAATAAAAGCTTTGAGGAATTATACGATTTATATGCATTTCGCTTGATTGTTGATTCCATTACCGATTGCTATTATCTTTTGGGCGCGATTCATGATCTTTATAATCCCATTCCGGGCCGTTTTAAGGATTATATCTCGACACCTAAGCCCAATATGTATCAATCTTTGCATACAACCGTCATCGGAAAAGAGGGAATTCCTTTTGAAGTGCAGATCCGTACTTGGGATATGCATAACACTGCTGAATACGGTATCGCAGCCCATTGGAAATATAAGGGCGGAATCCAAGGCGGCAGTTCATCTTTGGATGATAAGCTGAAATGGGTTCGCACTCTTATGGAATCCCAAGAGGAGGTCTCTGATACAGAGGATTTTATTAAGGCTTTGAAGATTGATCTTTTTGATGATGAGGTCTTTGTCTTTACGCCTAAAGGAGATGTGGTAAATCTTCCTGCAGGGGCCACGGTGATTGATTTTGCGTATGCAATTCATAGCGCAGTAGGAAACCGTATGATCGGCGCAAAGGTTAATGGAAAGATCGTAGGATTGGAATATACTCCTAAAAACGGGGAGATTATTGAGATTCTTACTTCTTCTTCTGAAAACCGAGGGCCGTCTCGAGATTGGTTGAAAATTGTTAAAACCAGTGAGGCGAAAAATAAGATTCGCCATTGGATTAAAAGAGAGCGGCGTGATGAGAATATCGCCACCGGTATGGAAGAGTTGGAAAAAGCATTGCGTCGCAGCGGGATTCGCTTGGATAAGGAGGCCCGCGAGGAAATCTTGGGCATCATTTCCGAGCGTCTTCATTTTAATGGTTTGGAAGACATGTATGCCGCCATCGGTTACGGCGGTATCACCGTAGCGAAGGTGGAGCATCGGATTCGCGATTATTGCGATCAGCTTGAGCGGGAGAATCGCCCGATTAAAATTAAAACATCGAAGCCTCGCACCAGCGCCGGCGGTGTTGTGGTAGAGGGTATTGATAATTGCTTGATTAAGTTCGCTAAATGCTGCAATCCATTGCCGGGAGATTATATCTGCGGGTTTATTACCCGCGGCTATGGAGTGTCGGTGCATAAGACGGATTGTATCAACGCACGGGACGGCATGGAGCGCGAGCCGGAGCGGTGGTTAAAAGCAAGTTGGGATGCTCAAGTAGAGAGCCACTTTACTACCACCTTGATGCTGCATGTAAAAGATGCAATCGGCGTTATGGCGGATCTCACCCGTATTTTGGCAGACCTTAAGGTGAATATTCGAGGGATTCAATCTCGCGAAGAGGGCGAGGGGGTATCGGTGGTAACCTTGAGCATTGAAGTAAAAAGTCTGGAACACTTGAATTTCATTACCTCTAAAATCAGAAAAGATTCCGATGTAATTGATATTCAGCGGATGAACCAGTAAAAGGAGTTTATTAAGTAAAATGAGAGCGATTTGCAGCGTTGTGAAAAATGCCACATTGCGTGTGGATGGGGAACTGATTTCGGAGATCGGTAAAGGAATGGTGGTTTTTTGCGGCTTTTCTGAGCAAGATAGTAAAGAGTCTATTGAGAAAGCGCTCAAGAAGGTTGCAGGTCTTCGCGTGATGGACGATGCGGAGGGAAAACTCAATTGTTCTCTTGCAGATGTGGAAGGGGAGATGCTGTTTGTCTCTAATTTCACACTTTATGGAGATGTATCGAGAGGATTCAGGCCTTCCTTCATTCAAAGCATGAAATATGAGCCTGCTCAAGCACTTTATACCTATGCGTTAGGGCGGCTCGGCGAGATGGGCGTTAAAGTGAAGGGCGGCGTATTCGGCGGTGATATGAAGATTGAAGCACTGCACGATGGACCGATCAATATCATTATCGATAGTGAGGCGCTGTAATGAAAATACATTGCTATGAAGTGGGAAGATTGCGCAGTAACGCATATCTTTTGGAAAACGAGCAGACAAAAGAGGGGATTCTCATCGATTGCGGAGGTGAGGGTGCCCACCTTGCAAGTTTGATTGTGCAAAAGGGGATCGAGCTTAAAGGAATTCTTTTGACGCACGGCCATGCGGACCATATTGAAGGGGTCGAAGATCTTCTGAAGGCAATTAATTGCCCTGTTTATATTCATGAAGACGATCACCCGTATCTTTTGAGACCGGAATGGAATCATTCTCCGGATATTTACAACAAAGTAATTCGCTTGGATATCGGCGCAATTCCCCTTCAAGACGGGGAGCAATTGAAATTGGCAGGGCTTTCGGTAGAGGTTCTGCATACGCCGGGCCATACTTTGGGCTCAGCTTGCTTTAAGGTTGAGAATTGTCTTTTTACCGGTGATACCCTTTTTCGGGATACGATTGGCGGTGATTTTCCGCCTCACGGCGATACGGAATTGGAGATTCATTCCATTCGTCATAAATTGTTTGCCATAGAAGCAGATTTGATTTGTTATCCCGGCCATGGTGAGCCTACAAGCCTTGATTACGAGCGCAAATTTAATATGTATTGCAGGATTTGAAATGGAAGTTAAAATCAGCGGTCATACATTTGAATATGATATTATCGGCATGTCGCTGCTCTTCTTTCCGGGAGATCCGGTGCGCTTTTGCGCCCGCCCCAAAGAAAAGCAATGGCTTTCCAGCCGTTTGCACTTAAAAGATGGGAGCGCAGTAGCAATCGCTACTTATCGGGATGGAGAGCGTACTTATACCTGCCGAAAAAAAGCGTGGAGCACCGATAAAGAAGGGCTGCTGGGTGCAGTGAAATATACCGTTTATCAGGTCTTTCATCGTGCCACTCAAATCAGCCCCCCTTGGGGGATTCTCACAGGAATCAAACCCACCGGGATTTATCAGAGGATTCTTGCAGAGAAAGGCCCAAAGGATACGCGGGAATTTTTGATTAAAAACTATTGTATGCAGCCCAAAAAGATCCCGTTGCTTCATCAAATTTGCAAAGTGATGGAAGGGGTAACGACGGACAGCGCAAAAGAGGCAAGCCTTTATGTATCGATTCCTTTCTGCCCTTCGCGGTGTAGCTACTGCTCTTTTATCAGCGTAGCGGCGGAGCGTTGCAATCATTTAATCGAGCCATATTTAGAGGCGCTCTATAGGGAAATTCCTGAAAAATGTGCTGTTTTGAAAAAGCATGGGCTGAAGCTTCGCTCGGTCTATGTGGGAGGCGGAACGCCCGGAATATTGAGTGTGCAGCAAATGGGCCGTTTATTGCGGGTATTTTGCATTCAATTAGACGCTCCTTTGGAAGAATTTACCTATGAATTAGGCAGGCCCGATACCTTCACGAAAGAAAAACTGCAGATACTAAAGGAAATGGGCGTTACCCGAATCTGTATCAATACGCAGACAACCAATGATGAAATCCTTGAAGCTGTCGGAAGGCGCCACAGCCGTAAGGAATATCTGGATGCTGTCGCGCTCACAAAGCAGATGGGCTTTGCAAGTATCAATACCGATCTGATCGCAGGGCTCCCCAATGAAGATGAGCAATCTTTCGCCCGCTCTTTAGAAGATGTATTTGAGGCCGGAGTGGATAATATAACGATTCATACGCTGTCAATCAAGCGATCTTCTTATTTACATGATGATAAGGAGCAATTTGATCCCAGCAAAGATCGGGTTCGGCGGATGTTGGATCATGCTTATGAGCGGCTTTTGGGAAAGGGGTATATCCCTTATTATATGTATCGCCAGAAAAATACTGTATCTAATGGCGAAAATGTGGGCTTTGCTCGCCCTGATACCATTGGCCTTTATAATCTTTTTATGATGGAAGATTTGCATACGGTAGCTGCTTGCGGTGCGGGTGCATCATCGAAAATTATTTCGGGAAGCAGCGGCAGAATTGAGCGAGTGATCAATATGAAATATCCCTATGAATATATCAGAGAAAATGAAAAAATCCAAAGAAATACAGCTCTTTTGGATGAAAAACTTGGAGAACGATAATGGCAAAAATGCAGCCGAAAGAAGAAATGGAATATCTTACCGCGCAATTAAATGAGCATATACGGCGGTATTATCTTGAAGATGCGCCCACAGTGTCCGACTATGAATATGATATGATGATGCGGCGGCTTAAGGAGTTGGAAGAGGAGAACCCTTCCCTGCGCTCGCCCATATCGCCTACCCAGCGAGTTGGCGGGGCTGTTGCAGAGCAATTTGAAGCCTTTACCCACGAAGTGCCGCTGCTTAGCTTGCAGGATGCGTTTTCTTATGATGAACTTTTGGAGTTCGATCAGCGCGTTAAAAAACTTTGCCCTGATGCAGAATATGTAGTGGAATTAAAGATCGATGGTCTTTCGGTAGCGCTCACATATGAAAAAGGGTTGTTTGTAAAAGGCGCTACCCGTGGCGATGGCTTAGTGGGAGAAGATGTTACTGCGAATTTGAAGACGATCGGGAGCATTCCCATGCAGCTGAGCAGGCCGGTGGATATCGTTGTGCGGGGCGAGGTATTTATGCCTCGTAAAAGTTTTGAGCAGCTGAATGTGAGATGCGAAGCGCAAGGAAAGAAAACCTTCGCGAACCCTCGTAATGCGGCCGCCGGCTCTTTGCGTCAGCTGGATAGTAAGGTAACTGCTGAGCGCAATTTGGATATTTTCCTTTTCAATGTTCAAAAAGGGGAGCCGGAAGAAATTAAAACCCATGCGGATAGCTTGGATTATTTATCCTCTTTAGGCTTTAAGGTAAGCCCTTATTATAATAAATTCAAGGATATCACTGAAAGCTTTGCGGAGGTAGAGCGTTTCAATGAGATTCGCGAGGAATTGGGCTTTGATATTGATGGGGCGGTCATTAAAGTAGATCGTTTTGACCATCGAAAGATTTTGGGGCAGACAGTCAAGGTGCCGAAGTGGGCGGTAGCTTATAAATACCCACCGGAGCAAAAACCGACCCTTTTGAAGAATATCACTATTCAGGTGGGTCGTACAGGCGTATTGACCCCCAACGCGGAGCTTGAACCGGTTTCTTTGGCAGGGACTACTGTATCTAAGGCTACCTTGCATAATCAGAATTATATCAGAGATCTGGATATTCGGATCGGAGATACGGTGATTGTGCAAAAGGCCGGTGATATTATTCCGGAAGTTGTACGGGTGGAGAGCAGTAAACGCCCCGAAGATGCAAGGATTTTTGAGATGCCCAAGGCTTGCCCTGTTTGCGGCGGAGAATTGGCGGTGGATGAAAGCGGAATCGCAGTGCGGTGTATCAGCGAATTCTGCCCCGCAAAGGTTCAGCGGCAATTTGAGCATTTTGCTTCAAAAGCGGCAATGGATATTGAAGGTTTAGGCCCTGCTATCATTGAGCAGCTTTTGGATGAAGAATTGATCGCTACTCTTGATGATTTATATAAGCTGCGTGCTGAGGACCTTTCTCAGTTGGAAGGCTTTGGAGATAAATCGGCGGAAAATCTATTGGCCTCTTTGGAGCAATCCAAGGAAGCGCCCTTAGATCGGGTGCTTTATGCTTTGGGAATCCGAAATATCGGATCGAAGGCGGCTAAGTTGCTGGCCGACCGATTTTGCGATATGCAAGAGATTATGGATGCCTCAGCAGAGGAAATTGCCGATATTCATGAGATTGGAACTATTATGGCGGAAAATGTGGTTTCTTTCTTTGAGAAGGAAGGAAATCGCAGTCTTGTAGAACGCTTGCGGGATGTAGGGGTTCAGATGGCTTATGAAAAAACGGTTGTTTCGGAAAAACTGGCAGGCTTAACTTTTGTAATGAGCGGCGGTCTTGCTTCAATGTCCCGCGATGAGGCGGGCGCTGCAATTGAACGGCTGGGCGGAAAGGTGTCGGGCTCGGTTTCTAAAAAAACTTCTTATTTAATATTAGGAGACAAACCGGGTAGTAAGCTGAAAAAGGCGAATGAACTTGGTGTCCCTGTGATTGAAGAAGAAGAATTTTTGGCGATGATCCGTTCAGGGGAAGAGGCATGATGGAATATGAGATTGCCGTAGGGCTTGAGATTCATGTTGAATTAAATACCGATACTAAGATTTATTGCTCTTGTAAAAACGGTTTCGGCGGAGAGGCCAATGGCCAATGCTGCCCTATTTGCTTGGGAATGCCCGGTACCTTGCCGGTGTTGAATCGTAAGGTGGTGGAGTATGCAATTCGCATGGGGCATGCCACCGAATGTCGGATAGAGACGATGGTGAAGCAGGCGCGAAAAAATTATTTTTATCCCGACCTGCCGAAGGCTTATCAGATTTCTCAATTTGAAATTCCTCTTTGCCGCGATGGAAGTGTGGAAATTATGATCGATGGGCAGACCAAGAAGATCGGAATTTCTGAAATCCATATTGAGGAGGATGCAGGGAAGCTGCTGCATCAAGAAGGAGTGCCCTATTCTTTGGTGGACCTTAATCGTTGCGGTGTACCATTGATTGAGATTGTATCGAAACCCGATATGCATTCTTCGCAAGAAGCGAGAGCATTTTTGGAGACTGTTCGTACCATCTTGAGTTATATTGGCATTTCTGATTGCAAAATGCAGGAAGGCTCGATTCGATGCGATGTAAATGTATCGGTAAGGCCGAAGGGCAGCAGCCGGCTCGGGACAAGGTGCGAGATGAAAAATGTCAACACCTTCAGCGGAGCGCAGCGTGCCATTGAATATGAGGCTGTCCGCCAGATTGGAATTCTTGAGAAGGGCGGCGTCATTCAGCAGGAAACCCGCAGATGGGATGATGATAAGGGGAAGAGCGATCTTCTTCGTTCTAAGGAAGGCGCGCAGGATTATCGTTATTTTCCGGAGCCTGATATGCCGTGCATTGAACTTTCGCAAGATTGGATAGAAGGCTTAAAGAAAAAAATTCCCGAGTTGCCGATCGAAAAAGCTAAGCGCTATATGAGCCGCTATGGGCTGAGCGAGAAAGATGCCTGGCAGATCAGCAGCAACTTTGAGCGAGCAGTATATTTTGATGCTTGCGTGAGGATCGATGAAGAGCTGGCAAAAAGCGTTTCCAATTGGCTTCTTGGAACTGTTTCAAAGCTTCTTAACGAGAAAAACATTGGAATGGATGCTTTTTCTGTCGGTCCCGAGAGATTGATGAAGCTGCTAAAATTGCTGGAGCAAGGCGCTGTATCAGGAACTGCCGCTAAAAAGGTATTGGCAATCATGCTGAATGAGCCGAATGATCCGGCAGAAATTATAGAACGAGAGCATCTTTATCAGAATAGTAATGAAGAAGAAATGAGAAACTTGGTCAGAGAGGTGCTCTATTCCAATCCCAAGGCGGTAGAAGAATACCGCGGCGGGCGTGCCAATGTGCTGGGATTCTTAGTGGGGCAATGTATGAGACGGTCGGAAGGAAAGGGGAATCCCCAAATAATTAATAAACTTCTGGCAGAGCAATTGAACGATAAATAGTAAAAACGGAGCCGATAATCAAAGGTTGTCGGCTCCGAAAAGTTTTTTCAAAAAAGCCTTGACTATGGCAAAAGGGTATGCTATAATCTTAGTTACCTGCCAAAGGGCTTATTTTTTTGTGCAAAAAAATACCCTTCAATATATTATGCAGGGAGGCCAAAAACAGGAGGTGCCGCAAGATGAGAGTCAAGATTACGCTGGCTTGCACGGAGTGCAAACAAAGAAATTACGACACAATGAAAAACAAGAAGAACGATCCCGACAGACTTGAGATGAACAAGTACTGCAGATTCTGCAGAAAGCATACTCTGCACAAAGAAACCAAGTAATAATCTTGTAGTTTGGGAGGACGAAGAAATGGCTGAAAATGTCAAGAAGAAAAAGTCCATTTTTGCCAGAATTTTCAATTGGTTCCGCGAGGTACGGATCGAAATGACCAAGAGAATTATTTGGCCCAGCTTTAAGCAGGTTGTCAATAATTCTGTTGTTGTTATCGTATGCGTGGTTGTAGTGGGAGCCTTTATCTGGTTATTCGATTGGCTTTTCTTTACAGGAATCACAGGCCTGACCAATTGGTTGGGTGGCTTATTAGGCTAAGATTGATAGGAAGGAACAGGGAAGTACATGGCTGATAAAGCAAGATGGTACGCAATTCATACTTTTTCTGCTTATGAGAATAAAGTGGCTCAGAACTTGAGAACCATTATTGAAAATCGCAAGCTGGAAGAGATGATTCAAGATATTTCCGTTCCAACCGAAACCGTCGTGGAGACCACTGAAAAGGGTCAGAAAGAGTACGAGCGCAAGGTATTCCCCGGCTATGTATTGGTTAAGATGGTCATGACTGATGAGACATGGTATATCGTCCGTAATATTCAGGGCGTTACCGGTTTTGTCGGCTCTACCTCTGAGCCGTTGCCCCTCACTCAGGCTGAGATCGATAAGCTCGGCGTGGAGAAGAAGGTAACTCATACCGATTATAAGAAGGGCGATTCCGTGCGGTTTACTGCTTCCAATATGAGCGGTTTTGTCGGTGTGGTAGAAGAGGTTTATCCCGATTCTGCCAAATTAAAGGTGGTTGTATCCATGTTTGGGCGTGAGACTTCTGTAGAAGTCGGCTTCGAGCAGGTTGCACCCGTAGAGTAAGGCTAAATCGCGTAGTTTTACGCGTTTTCGCAAGTGGGAGGAGAGTAAATTTTAATCTTTCCGCTATATTACCACATTGAAACACGAGGGAGGTGTTT
>JAZMZQ010000070.1:0-2742 GCA_045586045.1 Eubacteriales bacterium | reverse complement strand
AGATCATGCAGCTGGAGATCGAGATGCAGGCGCTGAAAAAGGATGATGATCCCATCTCCAACGCTCGCCTTGCGGAATTGGAAAAAGAAGCTGCCGCCTTGCGGGATGAATTTAACGGCATGAAGGTCCGTTGGGAAAATGAGCGGCAGGCAATCTCTGTAGTTCAAAAGTTGCGTGAAGAGATTGAGCAGACCAATCAGGCCATTCAGCAAGCGGAAAATCAATATGATCTTACCAAAGCTGCCGAATTGAAATATGGGAAACTGCCCGATTTGAAGCAAAAATTAGAAAAAGCAGAGCAGCAGGAAAAGCAGGGGAATAAGGGCGATTCTTTGCTGAGAGATAAGGTTACCGAAGAAGAAATCGCCAAGATTGTGGCAAGATGGACGGGAATTCCCGTAGCCAAATTAATGGAAGGGGAGCGGGAAAAATTGCTTCATCTGGATGAGATTCTTCATCGCAGAGTGATTGGTCAGGATGAAGCGGTTCAGAAGGTTAGCGATGCAATTTTGCGCTCACGGGCAGGGATTCAGGATCCCGATCGGCCCATTGGCTCTTTCCTTTTCTTAGGCCCTACCGGTGTGGGAAAAACCGAGCTTGCAAAAGCACTGGCAGAAGCACTTTTTGATGATGAAAAGAGCATGATCCGTATTGATATGAGCGAGTATATGGAAAAATATTCGGTCTCTCGCTTAATCGGTGCCCCTCCGGGATATGTAGGCTATGATGAGGGCGGTCAGCTGACCGAGGCGGTGCGCCGCCGCCCCTATTCGGTGGTGCTCTTTGATGAGGTAGAAAAAGCCCATCCTGATGTATTTAATGTATTGCTTCAGGTGTTGGATGACGGGCGAATCACCGATAGCCAAGGGCGTACCGTTGATTTCAAAAATACCATTATCATTCTCACCTCCAATTTAGGATCCGATCTCATTTTGGAAGGGATTGAAGAGGGGGAGATTACCCCTGCCGCAAGAGAAGGCGTTGAGCAGTTTCTGCGTCGTTCATTCCGCCCCGAATTTCTTAATCGATTGGATGAGATTGTATTTTATAAGCCGCTTACCCGTGAGAATATCGGCTTTATAGTAGAGCTTCTGCTGAAGGATCTGAGAGAGCGGCTGGAGGAAAAGCAGCTTCACCTTTCTCTTACAGAGGCGGCAAAAGATTATTTTGCCGATGCAGGATATGATCCGAATTTCGGCGCGCGTCCCTTGCGCAGATTGATGCAGCAACAATTGGAGACATTGATTGCCCGCCGCATTTTAAGAGGAGATCTTCAGCCTGATATGACGCTGAATGTGGATTATAAAGACGGAAAGTTAATCTTGTAATATAAAACGGCTCAAAACATGAGGTTTTGAGCCGTTTTTTAGTGCACATAAAGTCTAATTATATTTTGCTGTTTTTTAACTTTATGTCTATAATTTAACACTAAGTTGCAAAAAAATCGCGTTTTTTTTAATTTTATGTTGCAATTATGCAACATGATGTGATACAATTACCATATCATCAAAACTTGAGGTGTATTTATGCAGAAATATCTTGAGCGCGAAGAGCATTTTGTCTTTAATGAAAATGATTTTCCCGATGTGAGAATGAGTTTTTGCTGCTGCCATCGTTATAATCCTTCGGAAAAATTCGGTCCGGTTACGCCTAATCGTTATGTCTTGAATGTAGTGGAGGCAGGGCGTGGCGCATTGGAATTGGGCAATCGCCGCCATTCGGTGGTTACCGGCCAAGCCTTTGTCTTGTTCCCCGGTAAAACCTATCGTTGGAAGGCAGATGGCCTTGAGCCTTGGAATTATATCGGAATTGAATTTATCGGCGAGGGTGTTGAAAAGATGTTTGCTGATTTTGGCATCACGCCTCAAAACCCTGTGATTAATTTCTCCTCTCCTCATAAGGCGATGGATGCGGCCTATGATCTTTTTATGGAATGTGAGAAGAAATATCGCAATCATTTTGGCCTTTGCGTATGCTTCCATCATCTTTTGGAATGTTTGGAAGAAAGCCTTGTGGTAAAGAAGATTCCTGCCAAGAATTTTTATATGACTCGTGCAGTGGAATACATAAAAGAAAACTATAATCAAAATATCAGCGTTGAGAATATTGCCAATATGCTTGGAATTGAGCGGAGCTATCTCTCTCGTTTATTCAAAACATATAAGAATAAGAGTACGCAGAATTATATTATTGATTATCGCATTCAGCGCGCCAAAAAAATGTTTGAAGAAGAGGATCTGAATGTTTCTCAGGTCTGCACCGCAGTGGGATATACCAATATTTATTGCTTTTCTCGTATCTTCAAAAGCCGCGTAGGGATGAGCCCTAAGGAATATCGGGCAGTATGCAAGCGTTCCAATAAAGAAATTGAAATGGAGACAGTATAATGGGCGGTTTAACCGCCCATTTTTATTTATATTTATCTCTGAGTTCTTTCAAGATTTTTTGTTCCATCCGGCAGACTGCCACTTGAGTAAGCCCTAAAATTTCGGCAGTTTTGCTTTGTGTCTCTTCCTTGAAATAGCGCAAAACCAAAAGGGAGCGTTCTTTAGGGGGGAGCGTAGAGAGCATTTGGCGCGCTACCACCCGATTGAGAGAGCGCTCCTCGGTAGATTCCATTTTTGCGGTAACGCCGCCCTCTTCCGGCGGAAGATCTAAGGATAGGGTAGGGCGTACCGCATCTAAGGCCGTAATGATTTCTTCGGGAGAAAGGAAGTCGGATCGTAGCCATGTCGTTCTGTG
>JAZMZQ010000069.1:0-4052 GCA_045586045.1 Eubacteriales bacterium | reverse complement strand
ATGAAATGACCGATCAAGGAAAAGAGTTTCCGAAAGAGGGCGTGTATATCGTACCGGGCGATATCGTTTCCAAAAAGGTCAGTATTGAAAGCGATTGCGAGCATCCCTTCTATCTTCGTGTAAAGATGGTTTACGGAATTGATTCTCAGGAGCTTTCTTCTGAGGAATGTTTTAAGCTGAACATTGATAATAAGCACTGGGTTTTGCATGATGGTTGGTATTACTATAACGGCATTGTAAATCCCGGTGAAACCACCCCCAATGTATTCTCTCACGTTGAAATCGTTGGCTCAAAAGTTGATAACAGTTATCTTGGAAAGACTTTGACGCTCACTGTTAAAGCCCAAGCCGTACAAAGTGAAAATAACCCCATGATCGATGGGAAGCCCTATACCGCCTCCGGTTGGCCGAAGGAGGAAATTGAATGAAGAAGATAATCACTTTAGTTTTTTTATTTATTGTTGCTCTTTCCTTCGTTTTGCCTGTATATGCAGCGGACGGTAAAGTAATCTACAGCGGCAACGCAGGAAGCTTTATATTTGAACCCGGCAGCAAACATTCGCTGACCGACCTTTTTCCAAACTTTAAGGGCATTATGCCCGGAGATACTTTGATGCAGAAGATCACTTTGGAGAACGATGCGAACAATAAGGTTAAGGTCAAGGTCTATATTCGTTCTCTTGGTGCCCATGAGGATTCAGCAGAATTTCTTTCTCAGCTTGGTTTGAGAGTGGCTAAGAGCAGCGACAGTAAAATGGCATATATGTTTGATGCCGCCGCAAATGAATCAGCGCAGCTTACCGATTGGGTATGCATGGTACGCTCTATTCCGGCGGTACGGTCAATTTGAATGTAATCTTGGATGTTCCTGCAGAACTGGATAATGAATTTCAAAGTGAAATCGGTTATCTCGATTGGGAATTTATGATTGAAGAATTTCCTATTGAAAAAGATGATCCAAAACCACCGAAGACCGGTGATCATTCCGCCGTAGGTTGGTGGTTTGCCATTATGATTTGCTCGCTTGCAATATTCATTATTCTTTTGATATGGCGTCAAAAAGAGAAAGAAAAGGAAAACTAACGCTGAAAAATAAAAAGGAGGAATAAGGCGTGAAGCAAAAAAGAAAAATCTACAAACAAATAGCCTTAGCCCTCAGCCTGTGTGTCTTGATTGTTTGGTGTATTCTCGGCACAGGAGTATCGCTGGCTTGGTTTACTGATTCCTCACCGGAAATCAACAATATCTTTCATTTTGCGGATTTTGAGTTGGCGGTATCCCACCGTTTGGCAGACGGCGAATGGGAAGAGATCGATAGTCAAACCAAAATATTCGACGAAGAGGCATTATATGAGCCCGGCTATGTGCAGGTCGTATATCTGAAAGTGGAAAACAAAGGTACTGTACCGTTTAAGTTTTCTACGGCAGTTAACGTAAACGGCTATATCGTTGCAACCAACGTGTTCGGTCGGGAATTTATGCTGCAGGACTATCTGAAATTCGGCGTTACGACTGCCGATAGCGAAGATGCAATGAAGAACAGCGTTCCTAATCGTGAAAAAGCGGTGGAAATCGCAGATATGCCCTTGCACAACTATGACAGCGAAACAGCGATCTTAAATCCTGGTGCAACCAAGTATATTGCACTGCTCGTCCGTATGCCCGAAGAAGTCGGCAACGTTGCCAACTACCGTGGAGATACTATTCCGAAGGTCAATCTTGGCATAACCGTCAAAGCCGATCAAATCAAAAAATAATCACCTAATAGAAAATTTCCGAAAGGAGGAATTTTGTTTGAGAGAACTATACAACGAGTTATTCCATATCCCCAAGCACGGAAGAATTCGTGAAAAAGTAATGATGGCGCGAATTATAACCGCGATAACGATTGTGATCATGTGTCTGGCCGCAATGGGCATCACCGCATACGCTTATTTTTCTTGCAGCATTTCCTCCGATTCCAATATGATCAAAGCAGCACATTTCGTAGCAAAGGTTTCGGTTCAAAATGCCGATGATCAAGGAGAAATAAAGGAAATCAAAACCATTAACGGCAATTCTCAAAATCATAAAATTGCATTAAATGCAGGTGAATTATATACGGTAACAATTACTCCGACCGAAAATAGCACAGCAAAAACCGGCTATGTTGTTGTCAGTGCAGACGGCTGTGATGAAACATATGATACGCAGCAGTTAGGGATAGATCTAAATGCCGATGAGGGAAAGAGAAAATCGATTTCCTTTAAGATCATGGCTACCGATAAAACCAATGTTCGCTTTCTTGCACGCTGGGGAACCTCTTCTTATTATGATGCCTATATCAACCGAGATGAGGATCATGAACTTTATATTACGGAAGGGGAGCAAATCAAGCTGATTGTAAACGGGATGGAGAATCCGGTTGTTCCTCATAAGGATGAGGGGGTTGTTGAAAATACAGAAGGAGAGGAAAGCGGTGATTCAGAGGGTTCTGAGCCTCAAGAATCTATTTCAGAGGAAACATCTCAGGCTGATCAAGCACCACCTTCTGCAACGATAAATCCAAGTGATACAACGACCGCAGAACCGGAAATAAGCGAACCCGAAACCCTTGAAGATTCAAGTGAATCGGTTGATGCTACCGAAGAAATAAATCCTATCGATGAAGAATTGGATGAATTTTCAGAATAGGGTGTATTTTTTCCTTGCTTGAATAAAGAAAAAACGGTGTGCCCATAAGGGTTACACCGTTTTTCTAATATAAAATATTGTTTTCAAAAATTATCGAATATCGTAGACCGAGCGCAGGCGAAGATTCTCTGCGTTGCCTTCCAACACTTTGATGGTGCGGGTGCCTGCTTCCATATCAAAGAAGTTGTCCTCCAAGATAAAGTCGCAATCGGGGGAGTCGATCTCTACCCACATGGCATAAGCATCCGCTTTAATAGTGATGGTATCGCCCTCTACGGTTGCGGTTAGATGGGGATCCTCAAACCGATAATGCTTGGGTGCAGTAAAGAGCACAGAGCCATAAGAAATGATCTTTCCATCCATCTCGAAGGTGTAGAAGAGATGGTTATTAAGGCAATCGGTCTGCTCAAAATCCATTTTATCCAGCGTAACCACTGAAAGGGCAGGGATTGTTACATCCTCTGATCCGCTTTTCAAAACATTGCTCTTGGCATCGCAAAGCTTCCAGCATACTTTTCCGCTGATCTCGGCCATCGTATCATTATTGACGGAAAGGGCAGCGCTGGTTTCCAAGGGGTAATAATCAGGCTGCGCATTGACACTCTTGCGGTTGGAGGTTTCGCCAATCTCCTCGCAAGAGATCATAATGGGCTGATAGAAGCGTTTTGCGGCGTACTGAAGCGCTTTATATCTTCCATAGTAGTCGATACTTGCCCAAGATGCTACCGGCCAGTTATCGTTGAATTGCCAATAGAGAGTGCCCATGCAGCGGCCGCGATTGCGGCGCAGATGCTCCACACCGTATTTAATGGCAGTTGCCTGCAGAAGCTGGGAGGCATAGAGCAGGGTGCCGAAATCGGCGGGATAGAGGAAAGTATTAGCCAGATAGGAGAGGATCTTACCGTTGGCAGTGCCGTTTCGCTGATGGCGCTCCATAATGCGGGAGAAGATATTGCGATCCTCGGGAAGCGTAAAGGCATTCACGGTCTTTTCGCAGGGGAAGGATTGGAATCCGAATTCACTTAAGTAGCGGAAATAATGCTTTCTATATTCAGAATAGGGCTTGTTTCCATGCCAAACATTCCAATAATGGGAATCGCCGTAATCTTCATTGGTAGGGTCGATGAAATGCCCGCAGGAGCTGGGGGAGGAGGGAACATAGCTGATCTCGGGGCATAGCTCCTTGACCGCCTCGGGGATCATCTTTTCAAACATATAGAGATAGTTTTTCTTCAGATTCTCCTCTTTATTTTCTGAAAATTGCTCTACCTCATTGTTGCCCGAGATAAGAGCAATGCAGGCATGATGACGGATGCGACGCAGATTATCATAAACCTCAGCTTTGAATTCTTCTCTTATTTCGTCGGTATCGGGCAGGC
>JAZMZQ010000068.1:0-1921 GCA_045586045.1 Eubacteriales bacterium | reverse complement strand
TTGCCCTTTTTCGCCTGAATATTATGCCATTTGGAATGACCGGACATAGTAAAACCCCTCCTGTAAGGTAAATAATACAAAAAATAGCGTCTTATTATATCATCAAAACCCACTATCGTCAAATGGATTTCGCCTTTTTTCACAATTTCTTTAAAATTTACATTCATTGCCTTAAAGGGAACCCGTGAATGAATTGACGCTCCTTTTTTTTCATGGTATAATGAATATGGTTTCGGAATCTGCGGGCAGATTCCGGGTCGCCGGGCGATGGTTCGTTTACCGCACAGCGACAACCAGGTAAAGTGCTTATATTTTCCAAAGAAATTTCTGGAGGTAACAAATTGATGAAACGGGCTTTTGTTTTGCTGGCCGCCCTGCTTTTGCTTTTCACTTCCATCCCTGCCATGGCGGAAGTGGAACGCTCCCCTTTCCTGGATGCCGCTTTCAGCTGCTTGGAAAAGGATAACATCTTCCAGCGCCGCTATAATGAAATCACCGGCGCTTCCGTGGAATCCATCATGGAGCTTGGCATTCCCTATTATTTCGGCGGCCGGGATATGGAACGCATCACCTCCAAAGCCCCGGAATATTCCACCTATAAGTGCTGGGAAACCACGAAATATTACCGGAAAGATAAATACTACATCGATGGGTTTGATTGCTCCGGCTTCACCCAGTGGATTTATGCCCAGGCCGGTATGCCGGCCCATGATACCCTCAGCAACATGATTCTCCACCATCGGTATCAGAACGAAGGGTATCACCTGTATAACCACCGGAAAGGCTTTGAAATGCCTCCTTACGATCAATTGAAAGATACTCTGCGTGTGGGAGATTTGCTGGTTGCAAAGGATGGTGCCAGGCATATCATGATGTACATCGGCACCCTGAATGATTATCGTTTCACTGCCGAAGAAGTGCCGGAACTGGCCGAATATCTGGATTACCCCCTGGTCATCCACTGCGGCCCCAGCCCCGTCTACGGCGCCCGTTTCCAGGAATATATTGATCGTGTAGGCTTTTCCAATGTGTTTACCACCAACGGCGGTGTGGAGGTTTCCATTCTCGGCATTCCCATGAAGGATGCTCCCATTCAGGAACACGTGCAAATCACGGATTTCAGCTATTTCCTCATCGATGACGGCACCTATCCCCTCACCATCTGGGATTTGCCCAACTGCACCTCCTTCTGCTGGTTCCGCTTCCCGGAAGATAAGCTGTAATCCTTTCATTCACCTTCATCAACAGCCGCTTTTTCTGCGGCTGTTTTTCTTTTTCCGGCCTTGACTTCTTCCTGCACTCTTTGGTATAATACCTCTTGCTTGCGAGTGTGTTGGAATAGGCAGACAACCGAGACTTAAAATCTTGTGCCCTCTGGGCGTGCGGGTTCGATTCCCGCCACTCGCACCAAATAAGGCCGATCATTTGATACGATATGTATCTGATGGATCGGTCTTTTTGTTTATGAACATTCTGAGCATTGTATTTATAATGAACCGTGAAGCAATTTGTTCTATATAACAAAAATTTAGACCATACACTCAGTATTTAAAGGTTCGTGACTTCAATATTCTTTGCTGCAAGAGAAGAAATCACGGCATCTTTTTGCCAAATAATCGACCATCATGAACAATTGCTATTCCTTTTCGTGAGTTAATAGGCAACGCTTGATATAAGGTCTATTTTTTAATGCGTTCATCCTATTCGCTTGGCTCAAAAGCCGAGGCTTTCTTTGCTTTTGCCTACTTTTGTGCTATAATATGGGTGTATTTTATGATTTTCACACGAAAATCATGATTGTTATTTTGAACTATAGACCGTGTTCTGTTTTTCTTCGTCAAGACATACTTTGGTATTTTCTGTAAAAGAAGGGATTTTCGATGATTCAGTTCATTGCCAGCGACCTGGACGGCACCTTACT
>JAZMZQ010000067.1:0-19714 GCA_045586045.1 Eubacteriales bacterium | reverse complement strand
TTCTCCTTTTTTCTCGGTTGGCTCAGGCTGATCTTTCTTTGTTCCTGAACCAAAGATTTTTGATATTACGTAAGCAATCAATGCAATTATTCCTACAATGATTGCAATTTTCCAGGCAATCCAAGCAAAAACAATGCCGATCCCCCAGCAAATAAAAAACGTAAACGCCACGCTGGCGCAATTATAAATAATTGCCGTTATGTGGTTCATAATAAAGAGAAAGATCGCCAATCCCACAAAAAAGCCGATCAACACGATGATTGCATCCATTTCAATCCCCCTTTTTGTTTCTTTGCCCTACATTATAAAACATTTTGTTTTATTTGTCAATATAACAAATTGTTTTATATATAATACATTTGGGAGTGAAAATGTATGTATCATCGAATTCGTGATTTAAGAGAAGATTGTGATTTGCGGCAGCAAGATATGGCAGAAATATTGCAATGTACTCAAGTTTGCTATTCTAATTATGAAATTGGCAAACGGGATATCCCAACTGATGTTTTAATCAAATTGGCCGCCTTTCATCACACCAGCATTGATTATCTTTTAGAGCAAACAAATCAAAAAGAAAGATACCCGGAAGCCGAAAAAAAATAAGCGACAATCCCCCACCTGCTCCTCTCTGATAAGCAGGTGGGGGATTTTTGCATAATTCCTTTTCTTCTTCCATATATTAAATACACATATAGGAAGAGGTGATTTTTTTGAAAAAAGTTTCTTGGAAATTGATCATCATCAGCATCTTGATTGCGGAAGGGGTGGGGCTGCTCTCCTCCTTTTTGGCAGGCGGCACCGCCATCTACAAGGACCTCAATCAGCCGCCCTTTGCGCCGCCCGGCTGGGTCTTCCCCATTGCATGGGGGATCCTTTATGCCTTGATGGGGGCTGCTGCCGCGCTGATTCCCACCGCCCGCGCCTCCGATGAAGATAAAAAGCGGGCGCTGACCCTCTATGGCCTGCAGCTTCTTTTTAATTTTTCCTGGAGCATTATTTTCTTTCGATTTGAATTATATTGGCTCTCGGTGGTCATCATTTTGATTTTGCTGATTTTAGTAGCCCTCACTCTTCTGCGCTTTTGGCAGATCCGCCCATTGGCGGGGGCACTTCTGATCCCCTATCTCCTTTGGCTGCTCTATGCCACCTACCTGAACATCGGTGTTGCATTGCTCAATTAAACTAAAAAGCGGTAAAAAATCAAATGATTTTTTACCGCCTTTTTTAATTTAAGATTTGAAATTTTCCGATTACGGGAAGCGCCTTTTTCTCTCCTTTACATGCATTCACAATCCCGATGATTGCCAATACCAAAAGAAGCAATTCTGCAAGTTCCAACAGCTCTCCCACGATTCCGAATCCGAGAACCGCAAAAATGCCGCCCACGATTCCGCTCACAATTCCCCAAGCCAACTCCACAATAAAGAGGATCAAGCCCTGATTGGCATGGAAGCGGGCAAAAGGGCGATCCTTTGCTGCAAAAATCGGGATCAATACCAAAAGCCCGAAATAGGAAAGGACAGCCATCAGCTTATCATCACCGCTGACCTTCTCTTCCGCTACCGCAGGAGATTCCCCTTGGGAAGCGCCGCAGAAGGGGCAAAAATTTTGATTTTCTTCGATTTCTTTTCCGCATTGACCGCAAAAAGCCATTGTTCATCCCTCCAAATTTTTCTATATACCATTTTATCCAAAAACGCAAAAATTGTCAACCTCACAGGAAGAATTCCGTTACAAAAACGGCTGCGCAAGAAAGAAGCGCCACCGGCAAAAGCCCCAGATCAAAGCAAGCGCTCACCACCGCAACTCCCAAACCGACCGCGGCTGAGATGGGAGAGGCAGTGGATTGCAGGATGGCAGGAAAGGTCATCGCCGCAAGGACCGCATAAGGGATATAATGCAAAAAGGAGCGGATAAAGCGATTGGTGATCTTTTTGCGAAAAATTACCAGCGGCACCATCCGCACAAGATAGGTTACCACTGCCATGACAATAATATGAAGAATCAAAGGTAACATTTCCATCCGCTTAATCCTCCACCGGCCGAACGACCGCCCCAAACACTGCCGCAAGGCAAGCGCAGATAATAATGCAGAATCCATCCGACAGCCGATTGATCAGCGGCAACCATTCAAAGGCGCAAGAAAGCGCCACCGCCACCGCCACAACACCGATCACGGCAAGGCTTTTTTTCATGGCAGGGATGACAATTGCCACAAACATTCCGTAGATGGCAATTCCAAAAGCCGAAAGGATCGCCTCAGGCAAGAGTGCGCTTGCTGAAGCACCCGCCAGAGTACCGCCGGACCAGCAAAGCCAAGGAAGGGTCATCAGCCCATAAAAATATGCGGGAGTGATGGCACCTTTCTGACCGGATGCAAGAGCAAAAATCTCATCGGTATTTCCAAAGGCCATTATCAGCCGCTCAAAGGGGCGCACGCCCTCTTTAATCTTTTGGGAAAGGGAGATGGACATCAGCGCATAGCGAAGATTGATAACCAGCTGGGTCAGCGCATTTTCCAAATAACTGCCTGCCGCCAAAATGACAGTAAGCCCCGCAAACTGCCCCGCAGAGGTCATATTGCTCATGGAAATGGCCACCGCCGCCCAAATCGGCATCCCCGATTGCACTGCCGCCATGCCAAAAGCCATCGACACGGAAAAATAGCCAAGCCCGATCGGCAAGCCATCCCTGAATCCTTTCCAATATTCTTTCATGATTTGCGCCTTCCTTCTCGTTCTCATTAAGGGCTATTCTACCATATTGCAACAAAAAAATCAACCTGCACTTCATAAGAAGTGCAGGTCGATTTTTAACCTACTATTTCTTTCAAAAGTTTCTGATTGCAAGGGGTCATGGTGCGCATATATTCCTCAATATAGGGGGTAATGACATCATAACCGGAAGCGCTGATATGAACCATGTTTTTGGTATCATATGTATGCTTTTCGGTGGTCAAATCCAGCTCTTGGGTAATCTTCTTATGATTATACATATCGAAATAGGTGATGCCCCATTTTTCGCAGATCTTCTTGGCGGTATTGAAATATTCGCTCATATCCGCGCACCGACCGGGCTTTGCAGCAGGCATCTTAAAATTCATCAAGTAGCCGATCGCAGCCGTATCGCCATAATATTTCACTGCATTATAAAGATTCCATTCCAAGCCGCCTGCATAGGTAGTCAGATCGAATTCATCGGGATCGAATCCATCTGCGATGGTGCCGACCTCCGCACTCTCCCACGCATCGTTTACACCGCCATGGATCAAAACATAATCAAAGTCTTCCTCTTTGCTCTTGAGAATCTGATCCACAATCCAAAGATTTCGCGCAGTAGAGAGGGAGGAGCCGCTTACACCGTTGTTGATGGCTTCCATGCCGGTGAGCGTCAATCGGGATGCCCAGCCACCGGAGCCCACGCAGATGGAATCGCCCACAAATAAGCCTCTCTTCCCATAAAGGCAATCGCTGAAATAGCCGGAATTAACACCGGACAGTTTTTCAAAATCCTTCATGGAGAAGGTATTATTGCGCGCGATTACAAACTCTTCCTTCACAGAGGAGGGCACATTCAGCATTACTTTTGCCGCATTTTTAGGCACTGCATAAGTATAAATCTTCATGCCGCCCTCAAAAGTAGCCTCTTCCTTCAGCAGCGAAGCATTGATCAGCTCCGCTGCTTTTCCTTTCTGATCGAAAGCAAAGCCGACCACAACCTGCGCAGGGGTAACCGGCCCAAAGGTCAGCGTATCACCATATTTCACGCTTACCTCATCGGAAAGGCAGTTGCCCTGCAAAATTCCTTTTTTGCCCTTGAGATTGAGGCCCATATTATTGCTCTTGGCCACAAATAAATTCTTCAGCGCCTCTTCGGGGGAAACAGGGGCGGAATCATCGGAAGATTCCTCATCGGTGGAGGAATCGGAGCCACCGGAGGGTTGATCGGAAGTATCATCCTTATCTTTATCGGAAGAATTATCTGCCTGATTTTGGTTTTGATTTTGATTCTGGTTCTGGTTTTGATCTTGATTCTGATTCTGATTTTGGTTTTGATTCTGGTTCTGATTTTGATTTTGGTTTTGCTTATCATCAGAAGAAGAATCTCCGCCGCTATTGGTATTGCCGGAAGAATCCTGATCATCGGAAGAACCGCCACCATTGCCGCCGCTGATAATGCCGCCGCCTGCAGAAGCCTCGCCTTCCACATAAGAATCTGCAGAAGCGCTTTCCTCTTGGGGCTTTGCTCCGCAGCCTGCAAGCATGGAAAGAAGCAGCGCAAAAATCATAATCCCTGCGAATCTTTTCATATTGTCGCCCATCCTTTACTTAATTTTCTTCAGATCATATGGTGTTGTCTGATAGACAAAATAGTTGAGCCAATTGCTATAAAGCAAATTGGCGCAAGAGCGCCAGGTTACCTTGGGCTTCTTAGCGGGATCATCATCGGGATAATAATTTTTCGGGATACTGATGGGGCGGCCAAGGCCCAAATCCCGCTTATATTCGCTATCCAAGGTCATGGCATCATATTCCGAATGACCGGTAATAAAAATCTGCTTTCCCTTCTTGGTGGCTACTGCATAGACCCCCGCCTCCTTGGAGGAAGCAAGAATCTTCAGCTCCGGCACTGCCTCGATTTTTTCTCTCGCTACGGTTGTATGGCGGGAATGAGGGACCATAAAGGTATCATCAAAGCCCCGAAAAAGAATGGACTTTTTATGATCCAGCTTATGGGGAAAGATGCCAAACATCTTCTCGGGCAGCGGCTCTTTATCAATCCCAAAATGATAATAAAGCCCTGCCTGCGCGCCCCAGCAGATATGGAAGGTGCTATGGACATGGGTCTTGCTCCATTCCATGATCTCGCAGAGCTCTTCCCAATATTCCACCTCTTCAAAGGGGATCTGCTCCACCGGCGCACCGGTGATGATCAGACCATCAAAATTTCGATCCTTTACATCATCGAAGGTCTTATAAAAGGAGAGCAGATGCTCTTTGGATACATTCTTGGATTCATGGCTTTTGGTATGAATCAACTCCAGCTCCACCTGCAGAGGCGTATTTCCAAGCAAACGGGAAAGCTGCGTCTCTGTCTCCACCTTTTTGGGCATCAGATTCAAAAGCAGAATCTGCAAGGGGCGGATCTCTTGGACCTGCGCCCGTGTCTCTGTCATGACAAAGATATTTTCTTTTCTCAATACATCCGTTGCCGGTAAGGCATTCGGGATTTTAATCGGCATAGGGTAATCCCCCTTTATTCATCATTATACATTCGCCAAAGCGTTCTCAATATCGGCGATCAGATCCTCTGCATTCTCAAGACCTACAGAGAACCGTACTAAATCGCCGGGAACTCCTGCAGCAATCAATTCCTCATCGCTCATCTGCCGATGGGTGGCGGTAGCGGGATGGAGGCAGCAGCTTCTGGCATCAGCCACATGGGTCTCGATGGCGGCGATCTTCAGCCCTTTCATAAATTCAGCAGCCGCCGCTTTTCCGCCCTTTACGCCGAAGCTGATGACCCCGCAGCTTCCCTGGGGCAGATATTTCTTGGCCCGCTCATGCTCGGGATCTCCCTCCAGACCGGGATAGCGCACCCAGCCTACCTTGGGATGATCTTTCAGATACTCGGCGATTCTTTGCGCATTCTCGCAATGGCGCGCCATCCGGACATGGAGGCTCTCCAGCCCAAGATTCAAAAGATAGGCGCTTTGAGGGGATTGGACGCAGCCAAGATCCCGCATCAGCTGAGCGGTGGCCTTGGTAATAAATGCTCCCTCCAAGCCGAAGCGCTCGGTATAGGTTACGCCGTGATAGCTATCATCCGGCGTGCAAAGGCCGGGGAACTTTTCGGGATATTTGGTCCAATCGAATTTTCCGGAATCTACAATGCACCCGCCTACTGCCGCACCATGGCCATCCATATATTTGGTGGTAGAATGGGTTACGATATCGGCGCCCCATTCGATGGGCCGGCAATTCACGGGGGTAGCAAAGGTATTATCAATAATCAAAGGGACCCCATGGGCATGGGCGGCATTGGCAAACCGCTCAATATCCAAAACATTCAAAGCGGGGTTGGCAATGGTCTCGCCAAAGACTGCTTTGGTATTGGGGCGGAAGGCTGCCTCTAATTCCTCATCGGAGCAATCGGGAGCTACAAAAGTAAAATCAATTCCCATCCGCTTCATGGTAACGGCAAAAAGATTATAGGTGCCGCCATAGATGGCAGAGCTTGCCACAACATGATCCCCGATGGACGCAATATTAAATACCGAGAAGAAGGAAGCCGCCTGCCCGGAGCCGGTCAGCATAGCGGCGGTGCCGCCTTCCATCTCGCAGATCTTGGCTGCTACCGTATCGCAGGTAGGATTTTGCAATCTGGAATAAAAATAGCCGCTGGCCTCCAAATCAAAAAGCTTGCCCATATCCTCGCTGGTGGCATACTTGAAGGTGGTGCTCTGAATAATCGGCACCTGACGGGGCTCCCCGTTACCGGGGGTATAGCCCCCTTGGACACATTTGGTCTCGATCTTAAAATTACTCATTATTGAATCTCCTTCTTGATTGTTCAAAAAATTAAAAAGCCTCAAGGAAAAAATCCTTGAGACGAAAAAACTTCCGCGGTACCACTCAATTTGCACAATTTCTTGCGCCGCTCTTTATGCCTTAACGGGGCATCTGCGGGCGCGCCCTACCTATCGAACGCACCGGCTCAAAAGCCATAGACCCCCTGCCTCTCTCAGCTTGCCGCACTCGCACCGACCGGCGGCTCTCTTCTTTGCCAAAAAACGGCAGGATCCTCTTCATCACAGCCATTAACTGCATTATATCAATATAAAATCTATTTGTCAATATTGAAAAAAATACCCAATCTCTTTGAGCCCTTGAAAATCTTTTTTCAATTTGGTATAGTATGAATAAACGATTTTTTTGATAAAGGAGCGAATTCGATGGATCGTATTCTTTTGCATATCTGCTGCGCCCCCTGCTCGGTGGCGGTCATCGAGCAATTAAAAGAAGAGGGCCTCTCCCCTACGGGCTTTTGGTATAACCCCAATATCCATCCCTATCAGGAATATAAAGCCCGCAGAGATACCCTCATCGAATATGCCAAATTGATTGGGCTTCCCCTTCATATTAAAGAAGAATACGGATTGGATGCCTTTACCAAGGCGGTAAGCTCGAATATTGAGCAGCGCTGCAATTATTGCTATGCGGTGCGGATGGAAGAGACGGCAAGGGCCGCAAAAAGCTTAGGGTTCTCCGCCTTTACCACCAGCCTCACCGTCTCCCCTTATCAAAATCATGAGCTGATCCATAAGGCGGCCCAAGCGGCGGCAAAACGCCATGGAGTTGCCTATCGGCCCTATGATTTCTCCCCCCGCTTTCGCCAAGGGCAGGCAAAGGCAAGAGAGCTTGCGCTTTATATGCAGAAATACTGCGGCTGCATTTATTCCGAGGAGGAGCGCTATCAGGCAAAAATCCAAAAGGATCTTGCCCGCTTTGAAAAGAAGAGTTTTTTTGAAAATAAATAAAAAAGTCGAAGGAAAAATCCTTCGACTTTTTTTCTTTTATAATTTAGAAATGCCGTAGCTATTGACCAAAGCATCCAATTTTACCCCATTATTGCATAAAGGGCATTCATGGGAATGATAGCTTTGATAGCCTTCCAGATCCTTCGGGCCAAAGACGGCTCTTACAGGAAGATCATCGCATTGATCGATGGTCGAGAAGAAGGCAGAGACGCCGGAAACCTTGCCGCCGTAATAACGCACGGCATTGATGGCGCTCTGGGCCATCTTGCCCGATGCGATTGTAGCCGCGAGGATCATCACATTCTTTCCTGCGATCATCGGCACAATATTATCCCGAAAGAAGATCTGGTTGCCGCCCGTAATCTCGGGAGTTACCACATAGATGGTCTTATGGGAATTCATATTGACAAAATCGCCCTTGGAAAGGCTATCCGCCAAGCAGGCACCGATGACTTCGGTACCATCTAAGCAAAGGATGGTATCCACGACGGTATCTGCATAATAATAAGAACAAATCTTCTCAGCCACCGCTCTTGCCTCGGAAAGGCGAGCTTTTTGCCATGCCACATCAATATAATAATTGCTATGGCGATTCCCTGTCGCAAAATGGCCTGCTGCTACTCTTAAATGAAGATCCGTACCCTTGCTTGCATATTTCAAGATATCCAAAGTTGACATGCTTGATCCTCCTTCAATGCTTTTATATTATTATATTACACTATTTTTGCTCTTACTGCAAGATTTTTTTACTGCTGATAGACACATGTTCCGCCGATAAAGGTAGCATAGATCTTGCACTCTTCATCCAGCAGGATAAAGTCCGCAAGATTGCCCTCCTTGAGGCAGCCCATCTCTGAAAGGCCCAAAAGGCGGGCGGGGTTTTCTGTGGCCATCATCAGGGCCTCCGGCAGCGAGACCTCTCCGAAGCGGGCCATATTTCGGACGCCTTCGTTGAGCCGCAATACCGAGCCTGCCAAAGTGCCGTCCAAAAGCCTTGCCGCCCGATCCTTTACCACCACCGGCTGACCGCCCAGCGCATAGCGCCCATCGGGCAGCCCTCCTGCCTCCATGCAATCGGTAATAAGGCAGATCCGCTCTTTTTTCAGGCGGGTAAGGATGGGGAAAAGATGGGGAGCCACATGGATGGTATCGGCAATCAATTCAATATAAGCATCCCCTTCGAGGGCGGCGCCGATGACCCCTGCATCCCGATGATGAAGAGGCGGCATGGCGTTGAAGAAATGGGTGGTGCTTTGAGCGCCGCCTTCATATGCCGCCTTTGCTTGGGCATAGGTGGCGGTGGTATGGCCCACCGATAAGATGATCCCCCGCTCCTTCATCGCCTTGGCAAAGGATTGATCTTGATCCTGCTCCGGCGCATAGGTAACCAAGCGCACGACATCCTCTACTATTTTCTCTTGCGGGGGCAGGATATATTCCTCGTTCTGCGCTCCTTTTTTTGCAGGATGGATAAAAGGCCCTTCCATATGAGCACCCAAAATTCTGGCCCCGTTTTGCCCCTTCATCCCTTCGCGAATCCGCCCAAAGGCCGCAGAAATCTCCTCGGCCTCTTGGGTCATGGTGGTGGGCAGGAAGGCAGTAACGCCGTTTTGAGGAAGTTTTTTTGCCATCCCTTCGGGGGAGTGGGTCATGGTATCCTCTCCCCCGTAGCCATGGATATGCTGATCGATCAGCCCCGCAGAAAGATAAAGGCCGCCGCCATCGGTAATCTTGGCGCCTTGGGGAATTTCCTTGGAAAAGCCCACGATCCGCTCTCCCTCATAAAGAAAGACCGACTCTTCTAAAATCTTTCCGCCTTTTACGATTTTTACATTCTTAATTGCATTCATCTCAATATTCCCTATGTTTTCGAAACGGCTTCTACTACGCGGAAGATGGCGGGAGCTACCAAAAGATTCACTGCCAACTCCAGCAGGAAATTCCAGCCGGCACAGCCGATAATCAGGAAATAAAGAACCGTCGTCCCTTCTCCCACAAAGTTGGCCGCTAAAATATCAGAAAGGGTCAGCGCACCCAAAATAAAGAGGCCCGTATTGATGATAGGCGCAGCAGCCGCCGCGCAAAAGACTCCGCCGTATCTGCTCTTCTTAGAAACGAGCTTATAAACAAGGCCTGCTCCGAGGCCTGCAAAAAGGCCCTTCCCCAAGCAGATGGCGCCGGTCATCCAAGGGGCATTTTGAAAGAGGGTGGCGGTAAAAAAGTCTGTCCCGCTGATTCCTGCGGAAAGGGTAATGATTCCAAAGAACAGCCCAAGGATTGCGCCGCCCAAAGGGCCAACCATAATCCCGCCCAATACAATGGGGATCAGCACCAGTGAAAGAGACGTCGCCCCGATCTTAATGCCGCTGCCCCAAAGCTGGAGCACCAATACCAAAGCCAATAAAATGGCCATCTGCACCATCTTCAAGGTGCGTTTCTTTGTTGCTTGATTCATCGCAAATTCTCCTTTTCGGGACTTTACCCGATGCTGACGCCCTGCCCCTTCTTTTGCAGGTGCATCGCAGTTCTTTTTTTTATATCAAAGCATGGTTGCTTATGATATCTTGATTTTGCGGGTCTTCTCATAAATCATGCGAAGGCCTTTTAAGGTAAGATGCGGCTCTTTTTCAAAGCCGAGGGTGCTAAGGGGAAGAATCAAAGAGGCAAGGCCGCCCGTGGCAATCAACCGAGGCGCACCGCCTAAAAGGGCGCGAAAACGCTCTGCAAAGCCTTCTACTGCGTATACATGCCCCAAAAGCACACCATTGGCAATGCATTCCGCCGTATTTTTTCCGAGCAGTTCCTTGCCCGCTTGCAGCGGCACTGCAGGCAGCTGGGCAGCGGAGGCCCGAAGGCTCTCAGCCGATGCGCGAAGCCCTGTCAGAATTGCGCCGCCCAAAAGCTCATTTTTGGCGTTTACCGCAAAGATGGTCGTGGCGGTGCCGAAATCCGCAATAATAGCACCTTCTTGGCTTTTTGCGGCGGCTGCCGCCGCATTGGCGATGATATCCGCCCCTACCTCTGCGGGGGAATCGGTCCGCACTGAAATCCCTGTCCGGACCCCTGCGCCAAGCTCCAAGATCCTGCAGGAGCAAAGCGCCTGCATGGCAGAAGCCAAAAGCGGCGTCAGCGGAGGGACCACCGAAGCAATGGCGCAATCGGTAATTTTTGAGAGTTCTATTCCCCTCTCCTTCAGCCCCATGCGCAGGGCATCGGCATATTCATCGGCAGAACGCGGCTCCAAGGCCGAGAGGCTCATGGTGAAGATCGGCTCTTCTTCCGCTGAAAACCCGCCGATTTTTATATTCGAATTCCCGATATCTATCGCAATCAACATATCATTCGATCTCTTTCATTAATGCAGCAATTTTTTCATTGGTGGCAAGATCCTCGGAGGAGGCAGTAGCACCGCCTGCGGCGCTTGCTAATTTCAAGGCATATTCATAGCCCCGATCAAGGCCTGCCAAAAAGCCTGCCACCATGGAATCTCCCGCTCCTACCGTATTGATGGGCTTTCCGCCCACTGCAGGCATTGTATGAATTTTACCCTGCTCATCCAAAAGCAGAGCTCCTTCACTCCCAAGGGAGACCAATACATTTTGAGCGCCTTTTTCCCTCAGCTCGGCCGCCGCTTTTACAATCTCTTCCCGCGTGGGGAGAGTTCTGCCGGCCAGCTCCTCCAGCTCCCGATGATTGGGCTTGATCAAAAAAGGCTTATAGGGCAGTCCCTTCTCCAAAAGAGAGCCGGTGGCATCCACCACGCAGCGCACTCCTTTGCCGGCAAGTGCGCCCATCATCTCAGAATAAATATCCTTCGGCACAGAGGCGGGCACACTGCCTGCCAGCACCAAGAAATCCCCTTCCTTAAGCGCCCCCAGCTTTTCCATCATCGCCGCCAAGGCTTCCTTTGGAATCTCCGGCCCGCCGGCGTTGATCTCCGTCTCCTTCTCGGCCTTGAGCTTGAGATTGATGCGGGTACGCCCCTCGGGCAGGCGGATAAAATCCGCCTTGATTCCCTTCTTGAGAAGGCCCGCTTCCAGCGCTTCCCCTGTAAATCCCGCGATAAAGCCGAGAGCGGTATTCTCCACCCCCAGCTCCGTCAAGACCAAAGAAACATTGATGCCCTTGCCGCCAAAATACAATTCTTCCTTTTGGGAACGATTGGTCCCTCCCTCCTCCAAATGAGAAAGGCGGACCACATAATCAAGGGCAGGATTTAAGGTTACGGTATAAATCATCTTCCATCTGATTCCTTTGAGATATCATTTTTCATTGCCATTATATCTTATTTTTATAAAAGCGTCAACTGCACAGACTCTTTGCGATCTTTCTCATCTGCGCTTCTAAAGAGGCATCCTCTTTGGCGGGGCGGGAATCGGTATCGGGAGCAACGACCTTTGGGATCTCTCCCTCTACGCCCATCTCCCGCAAAAGGATTTCTGCGGTGCGAAAAGCAGCCTCTTTGCCGCCACTGCCTCCGCCTGCCAGCAAAACCGCTCCTTTTTTACGCCCAAAGGAAGCACCCTCGCCCCGAAATTTGCGGGCAGAGAAAAAGCACTGCATACGGCTCATGGCAGAGAGGAAGGGGCCGGGCAGAGTGCCGAACCAAATGGGAGATGCAAGGACCACTGCATCTGCCGACTGAATTTTCTGCGCATAGGGCTCAAAATCCTTGCCAAGAGCGCAGCCCTTCTGCTTCCGGCAGGCTCTGCAATCGATGCAGGGAGCAATTTTTTCATCGGCAAGGCAAAGAATTTCCGCTTCATCGGGCAAATGCTTTGCCAGAAGAGCAGCCATATAAGCAGTATCCCCTTCCTTTCGTGGAGATGCATTTAAGATCAGTGTTTTCATTGTTTTTCTCCCTGAAAATGCCCCCTCAAGAGAGGGGGCTTCTCATTATTTCTTAAATTTGATGGTAACGATCTCCAGATTCTTGACGGGGATTTCCACCTTCTTGCCATCGAAAGCCAGCTCTTGCTGATCCTCCTCCATCATGGAGCAAAGGCAAGCAGACTGAAAGCCTTCGGGTACGGTAACAGTCGCATTGCTGCGGCGATCCCATGCATCATAGAGGCGGACGATCATATCCTCGCTATCCTCAGCCTTCTTGACCGTCTCAATCATAATATTCGGCTGATCGCAGGAAACCAAGGAGAACGCAGCAGGCAGAACGCCGTCTTGCGCGCCCAAGGATACCGCTTCCATCGGCTGATTGATGGCATAAGCCTCTTCAATCACTCCGCCCTCGAAAAGATTGCCTTCATGGGGCAGGAGCGAATAGGTAAAGCGATGCTCTCCTTCATCGGCCTTGGGGTTGGGATAAGAGGGGCATTTCAGCAGGGTCAGCTTCAAGGTGCTGCCCTTTGCACTATAGCCATACTTACAATCGTTCAAAAGGCCCACACCATAGCCATTCTCCGAAAGATCGGCCCATTTATGAGCGCAAACCTCGAATTTTGCTTCGTCCCAAGAGGTATTCTGATGGGTGGGGCGGGTTACATGGCCGAATTGAATCTCATAAGTTGCTTGATTGGCATGGATATCCAAGGGGAAGGCCACCTTCATCAGATGGTGCTTCTCATGCCAATCCAGCTCGGTCTCAAAATCAATTCTTCTGCCCTTGGAATAGAGCCAGATTTTCTGGCAGATGGTGGAATTGAGATATTTCCGCTCTACCTTGAAGCCTGCACGGCTGCCATCGGTAATGGGGGTAATCACCGCCTCATCGGTCAGCGCATATTTCTTGGGTTCATAGGTTGCATCCATCTCCCACGCATCATAATTGCGGGGATAATCCTCATAAAGCTCGATCTCGTTGCCCAAGGAATCGGGAAGGAGAATCTGCCGCTTTGCCTTCTTATCGAAGAGAGAGGTGATCTGGCCCTGCTGATTGAGGGTCATCTGATAGAATTCATTCTCGGCGGTAAGGCCTTCTACGCTTACCTCGCACTCTGCTTTTTGGGCAGGAAGCACCTTCCAGCCATAAGCGGGAATGGTCTCGCTAAGCTCCATCGTCTGCCCATCTACCTTCACTGCACCGCTTCTTTCAAAGCCGGAAGGATTATAGACCCATACGCCGCCGTCGGTTGCTACCTTTTGAGCGATTTTCTGCAGCTTATCGGAGATGATGCCGGAAGTATATTGCTCCAGTGCGGCGTAATCCTTCTCTGTCCCATCATAAACGTCTTTGATGGAAGAGCCGGGCAGAATATCATGGAATTGATTATGAAGCACCTTGCGCCATGCGGCATAGATACCCTTTGCATCATAGCTGCCGCCATAGAGCAGATCGGTATAAGAGAGGCCTTCCACCGCATGAAGCGCATGCTCACTCTTGCGGTTGCCCCGCTTATTGGCCGCCATAGAGGTATAAGTCCCCCGATGGAATTCCAGATAAAGCTCGCCCACCCACTTGGGGGTTCTTTGCAGCTTTTTGGTATTTGCATCAAAATCCGCCTTCGCTGCTTCTAAATAGGGGATAATGAAATTCAATTTGGTTACAGGCAGGCCGGGAAGACCCTTTGCCATACGCCGCTGCTTCTCCAGCATCCAGCGGGTCGGACCGCCGCCGCCGTCGCCGTAGCCATAGGTCATAATGGTGTTCTTATTATATTCTTTCTGCTGATAGCGATCCCATGTGCCCATTACATTAGGCGCATCCAGCATTCCCACATATGTGGTAAAATTGCTGATGCTGTGATCGCCCTTTGCTCTTTGGGTGGTAATAAAGGAGGAATAAATCTCCGTACCGTCGATTCCTTCCCAGATAAAGGAATCATAAGGCATCATATTGGTATCATTCCAGCTGATTTTGGAGGTGATAAAGTAATCCACTCCCGATTTTTTCAAAATCTGAGGCAGAGCGGCGCTATAGCCGAATACATCCGGCAAGAATAAGACCTTATTATCGACACCGAACTCCTCTTTGAAGAATCGCTTCCCCTGCATAATCTGCCGCACAAAGCTCTCGCCGCCGGTCAGATTGCAATCGCATTCTACATACATTGCGCCCTCCGGCTCCCAACGACCTTCGGCTACTCGTCTTTTCAGCTCCTCATATTTCTCGGGCGCTTCCTCTTTCATATAGCGATAAAGCTCGGGCTGAGAAAGGGAGAAGCGATATTCGGGATATTGATCCATCAAGGCCAGCACCGACGCAAAACTGCGCTGCACCTTTTCTCTGGTCTGGGCTCTGGCCCAAAGCCACTCTACATCGATATGGGTATGGCCGATGCAATGAACCACCGGCTTGCCTTCGGTGGAGCAGAGCTTTTCATAAAGCTCTTCCTCGATCAATGCGCAAGCGGCTTTAATGGACGCACGATATTCAGGGCTATCGGGATTGCGGAAATCAATCAGATTGACGGTGCGCTCCAATACAGAGAGGGTGTCTTTATATTCGGAGGTATTCTTATGCAATGCTTTCAAACCCTCAAGGGGCGTCAAAATATCATAATAAAGCTTTTCTGCATCGATATCCATCTTGCAGACTTGATATTTCATGGCAAAGGGGCTCTCCACCTTGCCGGAATAGAGATAGGCCGCCATCTCATATTCGGTATCCGGCTCCAAAAAGGCCTCCATATGATTCAGGTCCAGCCCCTGCACCATTTTGCCGTTTAAGTATAAAAGGCCTTGGGGATTATCGGCATCCCAGCCTTTTCTGCCGGATTCCACGCGCAGGGTATAGAAATAGCCTTCCTCGGCAGGAGGGGTCTTAAAGCGGCCCCGATTCCAGAAATGGGCATCGGCACCGATATGATATTCCCGCTTTTCCCAGCCTTCGGCGGGAGGCGTATGGCCGCTCTTATAGCCGCAAGGAGCATATTCTACCTCTACGGTTTCCAAAATCTTTTTGCGAATCTTAGAAAGATTATTGCATGCGACTTTGATTTTGTCCTCAATATAAAGCATAAAGCACCTCCGTTTTCTTTTTTATACCTTCATTTTATTAAAAACATCGCGTAAAAGCAAGATATATTTTATATAGTTACAGACATTTTTTAAGATTATTTTTCAATCTTTGAAAGAAGCGCATAGGTTTGCTCCGAGGGCTTTGCCACAAAGCGATTGATCGGCACGCCCATGGAAGAAAAGCGCTCTTCATACTCGGTCATGATATTAGGGGTATCGGTTGCATGAAGATCATAGGTCAGCTCTGATAGCTCAAAACCCAAATCCTTGAATTCCTCCACTGAAAAATCAAAAAGATCCCGATTATCCGTCTTAAAGCAAATCTTGCCGCCCTTCTTCAAAAGAGGCAAATAGCACTTCACCATCCGCCGATGGGTCAGCCTGCGCTTGGCATAGCGGCTTTTGGGCCAAGGATCGGAAAAATTAAGATAGATGATATCCATGGATTCTTCCGGCATATATTCCAAAAGATCTTCTGCATTGAGGCAGAAAAATTTAATATTGGAAAGCCCCTTGGCAAGAGCCTTCTCCATCCCCATGATCAGGCAATCCTTTACCCGCTCAATGGAAATATACTGCCGATCGGGGTTTGCTTGCGCATGGGCCACGATAAAGCGCCCCTTTCCCGAGCCGATCTCCATTTCAATGGGCTTCTTTGGATCAAAATGGTTGTAGAACTGCTCCTTGAGCCCCTCGGTCTCGATGGTCCATCCTGCGCACCGCTCAAAGCGCAGGTCTCCGTTTTTCTTTTTTCTCATCCGCATGATTCTGTTTCCTCAGGTTTCATTAAAATTTCTGTAATAGGCAAGCAAGAGATCGATCATCTCGCCATAGCTTTTGGTGCCGCTCTCCTGCCCGTTGGATTGCAAATAGCCTTCATAGATTGCCCCCGATGCATTACTGACCGGAGTCCCCCGATAGGGCTTCCAATATTCATCCTCACACCGAATATCCGAAAGCACCCTCTGATCGCAAAGCTTTGCGATTTTTTGAGCCAATGCCTGATCCTCTTTATAAAGGGCAGAGAAGGCATATTCAAAGGCCAGCAGCGATCCGCTGTAGCGAAAATCCTCCCGCTCCGATTTCAAGCAGGCGAGATAGGCCAGAAAGTTTGCCTCGTCCTCCCGCATAAAGCCACGAAAATGCGTCAGCTCATGGCACATGGTGGCAGGGATGGTAAAGGCCGGCACATCCACATTGATCCCCGATTCAAAGGGAATATAGATCCCCGTTGTCAGCACCATGGAAAAAATCTTCGAGGTCAAAAGAGGCTTATTGCGCACATTCGCCGCCTGCAATACGGGGATCTCCTCCCCCAAGGCCCGATAGGCGTCCCTTGCAGAACGGGCCGTTTCATAAAAGCCCTCATCCGAAAGGGCGGCCACGCCCTGCGCATCCTCTTCCATCTGCCGGCGATAAAAATTACAATCATATATCAGAATTTCGCAAAGATCATAAAGCTCCTCTTTGCTGCTCTCCCGCACCGAAAGATCCAGATATTCGGTAATGGAAGAGCGATGATAATTGAGCCCCATGAAAAGGACAAAGCAAAAATAGACAACGCTTGCTCCTCCCGCAAGATTCAGAAAGAGCCGCCAGAGGCGGTTTTTTCTTTTCTCCTTCTTGCGAATCAACTGCACGATTTCCCATCCGATATAAAAAAGCAGCGCTCCGCCCCCAATAAGGATCAAAATCTCCAGCACCGAAAAGGGCAGAAGGGAGAGCAACCACCCCAATGAATTGGCAAAAACAGGGTAGATTTTGGTGGCATAGACGGATTCCACCCAGCCTTCATGAACCTGCGCCGCCAAGGTCAAAATCAAGCCCAAGGGAGCCAGCAAAAGAAGCCATATTCTTTTGTATCGAAAAATTCTCTTGATCATAAATTCAGTATACCATAAACCAAAGAAAAGTCAAAAAAATCTTTTTTGAATAGGATAAATCGAGGTGATTCCATATGAATTTTACATTACAGACGACAAACGGCCCCTTTCGATACCCTGAAGACCTTGAAAATCTCTGGACCGTCCTTTTCTACTACGGCAAGGATTTTACCCCCGTAGCCGCCACCGAGCTTGCCGCCCTTGCCACTCTGCAGGAGGAATTTGCCCGCCATCAAGGGCGCATCCTTGCCATCGGCCCCGATTCCCTCTCGGCCCATCTTGCCTTCTTAGATTCCTTGGCACGCTATCGCTTTGAGCAGCGCCCTACCCCGCCCATCGCCTTTCCCCTTGCCACCGAGGAAGGGCTGCCCTTTCTTCCCCTGCCGGATCGAAAATATATTTGGCTGCTCTCCCCCACGGGAGAGATGATGGCGCATTTTTCCTATCCTGCCGATACGGGCGTCAATTTCACAGAGGTTCTGCGAACCCTTATTGCCCTGCAGCAGGATCGGCCCACCCCCCATGCTTGGGTTCCCGAAGCGCCCACGCTTCTGCCGCCCCCTGCCACCCGTGAAGAGCAGATCACCCATATCAACCGGACCGAATCGGCCGGCAACTATTGCATCGATTGGTATATCTGCTTTGAAGGAGATCCGGAATAAAAAATGCCCGCGGAAAAAACTTCCGCGGGCATTTTTTAGTTTCTCAAAGAATGAATGGGGGCAGGGATTCTGCCGCCGCGATTGATAAATTTCTCGCTGCTTTCCTGATGGACGGGCATAATAGGTGCTTCGCCCAGCAGACCGCCGAATTCCACCACATCCCCTACGCCTTTTCCGATGGCGGGGATTACTCTTACAGCGGTGGTCTTATTATTGATCACCCCGATGCTGATTTCATCGGCAATAATGGCCGAGATGGTGGAGGCGGAGGTATCGCCGGGGATGGCAATCATATCAAGGCCCACCGAGCAGACCGCCGTCATCGCCTCCAACTTATCAAGGGTCAATACCCCTGCGGAAGCGGCGCGGATCATGCCCGCATCCTCCGAGACGGGGATAAAGGCGCCGGAAAGGCCGCCCACATGGGAGGAGGCCATGGTGCCGCCCTTCTTAACCGCATCATTGAGCAGCGCAAGGCAGGCGGTGGTGCCATGGGTGCCGCAACGCTCCAAGCCCATCTCCTCTAAAATATGAGCCACCGAATCTCCGACAGCCGGAGTCGGCGCCAAGGAAAGATCGACGATCCCAAAGGGCACATTCAGGCGGCGGCAGGCTTCATTGGCCACCATCTGACCCATGCGGGTGATCTTAAAGGCCGTCTTTTTCACTACATCGGCAATCTCGGTAATATTGGCGTCCGGCATCTTTTTGATAGCGCTGCTGACCACACCGGGGCCGGAAACGCCCACATTGATGACGCACTCCCCTTCGCCCACGCCATGGAAAGCGCCGGCCATAAAGGGGTTATCCTCAGGCACATTGGCAAAGACCACCAGCTTGGCGCAGCCGATGGAATCCTCCTCGGCGGTGGCCTCAGCGCACTCTTTGATAATCTCCCCCATCAGCTTGACCGCATCCAGATTGATGCCGGCTTTGGTGGTTGCCACATTGATGGAAGAGCATACATTGGTGGTCTCCTTCAATACCCGAGGCAAAGAGCGAATCAAATTCAGATCACTCTCAGTGGCCGCTTTATGGACCAAGGCAGAAAAACCGCCGATAAAATTGATGCTGCAAGCCTCTGCCGCCCGCTGAAGAGCATGGGCCACCTTGACCATATCCTCCACCGAATAGCCGGGGGTAACCAGCCCGATGGGGGTAACCGAAACACGCTTATTGATGATGGGAATTCCATAGGTACGGGCGATTTCCTCCCCTGTGGCCACCAGATTGCCTGCAAGGCGGGTAATCTTCTCATAGATTCGCTCGCAAAATTGATCGGGATCCCGATCCACGCAATCCAGCAGAGAAATGCCCATGGTGATGGTGCGGATATCAAGATGCTCCTCATCGATCATCTTGATGGTTTCCATGATATCGCTATGGTTTAGCATGGTTTCCTCCTTATATACGATGCATGGAGTCGAAAACATCCTCATGCATGACATGGATAATCAGCCCCATCTCCTTGCCTGCCTCTTCCATTTCCTTGGCAAAATCAGCAAAATGCTTTTCGGAAGAGCGCACCTCTACCCACATAATCATGGTAAAGGTCTCATGCAATACCTTTTGGGTAATATCGTTGATATTTACATTATTTTCGGAGCAGATTGCGGAAAGGCGGGCAATAATTCCCACGCAATCTTGTCGCGGTACTGAAATGACAGCGTTCATTTGCTTTAGCACCTCTTTCAAAAAATCTCTCCTCTTATTCT
>JAZMZQ010000066.1:0-6615 GCA_045586045.1 Eubacteriales bacterium | reverse complement strand
AAAAAAAGAAGGCAGAAGCGTTATGCTTCTGCCTTCTTTTTTTATTTAATTTTCAATAAACGTTTCCAAGGGATCACATAGCTGATTAAATAGAGGGGGATAGAAAGGGCGATAGCACCAAAGAAATCCAAAATGGAATGTTGCTTTACAAATACAGTGGATGCGCAAATAGAGATAGTGAGAATAGTTGTTGCCACAATGATCCACTTATGCTTTTTGCACCAATCGTTTTTTGCAATCGCAATATTCATGCCGATGGAATTCAGGCAGTGAATAGAGGGGAAAACATCGTGAGGAGAATCGCCCTGCTGCAGCAGGCGAATGGCATCAATTAAGAAATTGGATCGCCCTAATGTATCATAATCTACGCGAAGATCTTGGTAATTGGGAAAGATCATATAGATGATCAAGCAGGTGGTCATTCCAACAAAAAGGAAGGTGCACATCCGGCAAAAATCTTTACGGTTATTAAAAAAGAGAAATACAAACCCCGCCGCAATATAGGCAAACCACAAAAAATAGGGGATTACAAATAATTCGTTGAATGGGATCAGATCATCCAGTTTGCAATAGATTTCTGTCAGATCAGTGCGGGTGGGCGTATAACCATTTAACCATCCAAACCATGGCATGTAGATTAAAAAATACAGCAATAATACGGCATGGGAATATTTCTTCCATAAAAGCATCAGTTTTTCTTTCATTTTCATGCTACCTTAATTGAATTTATAAAAGATGCCGACAATTCGATATCCGCCGATGGTGAAAAAGCGGATGATCTTACTGGTATAGCAATAGAAGCCGGCAAGGGAGCGATATCGAATGGCAGGATAAATTTTTGGATGATTTTCTTTGATATAGCGCCAATAATCCTTCAATTTTTTCAATGATTCTTCGGATCCATCAAGGCTTAAGAGCAGGGCGGAAATAAGGACCATGATGCTGGCATAGAGAAGCATATAGCGATAGAGCTTGGGGGACTGCTTCTTGATAGCAGAGAGATCATGCTTCTCTAAAATTAATTTGGAAACTAAAATTTGCTGATCGACTCGCTTAATCATCACCTTTTCATTCACCGATTGATCGGAACGGCCGATAAAGTAACGATAAAAATCGGTATCGCAATAATAGATGCTTTTGATCAGCGGAAGGGGATAGTAGAGATAAATATTATCTACATAGAAGGTATGCAGCGGGATATCTAATTGACATTCTTTGACAAGATCGGTGCGATAAAATACCGAATGCATAATCATATACCGAGTGATATCAAAGGTGCCGCATTCATCCCATGTAAATACACGGTTGCGAGGGAAGATTCCGCGATAGTGCACTGTATGGGTCTTGCGTGCCTCGTGCTCATAGACATAGTTGCATACAATCAGATCCAAAAGGTTGTTTTGATTTTTGAAATTCTCAATAAGAGTAAGAATCTTTTTGAGAGATTCGGGATCTGCCCAATCATCGGAATCAACTACTTTATAATAGAGACCTTCCGCCGCAGAAAGGCCGGCCATAATGCCGGAACCGTGGCCGCCGTTTTCTTTATGAATTACTTTTATGATGTTGGGATATTTTTCTTTGTAGTCATCAGCGATGGAGGCGGTATGATCAGAAGAGCCATCATTGATAATGATAATTTCAACTTTTTCACCGCCGGTAAGCAACGAATCAATGCAGCGATTCATATAGCTTTCGCTATTATAGCAGGGGACGGCAAAGGATATTAATTTCATCTTCCTTCTCCTTCAACTTCTACTTAATTAGGTCTGTATTAGTCTACCATAATTAAGGATTAAAATCAAGTTTAACCGAAGAGATTGTTTATTAATTTTGTTTTAAGAGATTCGGTGGCATTAAAATCGCATCCCTTGGCATATTCTGCTTCGATTTTCATATGAACGGTGCGCGCTTGCATTAATTTTTCGCAGGCAAGATTCAGCAATTCTCGCTCTAAGCGTTTGATGAAAATCAATTTATTCTTATGATCATGCAAGAAGGTTTTATTGATAAAAGATTGTGTGTTGATGGTTTTTACAATCGATTCTTCGGAGATCTCAATGGGAAATAATCCATCCTTACATACAATGGAAAGGGATATTTCCGGTATAATGAGATGTTGCAGCATAGTTTCACCAAAGAGAGGGTGGTAGCCATTCATATGATCGATACCGTTAGTTGAGAGCTTTTTTTCGATATATTCAAGAAGGAGATGGCTCTGCATAAATCGATCTTCTAAGACGACAATATTTTCCCCAAGCTCCAAAAAAGGATTGGTGAGGGTGATTCTTCCATCGGGAGAGATAGCACTGAAAAATCGTTTGTCTGCCACAGCGCTACGTTCTCTTGCTTCCCAAAGGGCATTTTGCTTTAGAAATTTATCTCCCAGAGCAATCATCTTTTTTTGGTCGGCTTGCTTTTTGATAGGAAGAAAAACACCCTCATGCAGCCGTTTTGCACTTCCAAGAATGTGGTAAATTTCATGATAAATCTGACTTTTCTCTTCAGATAAAGATATAATCTTGCTCTTATTGAGTTTTTCGGGAACGATTCCTTCTCCCAGGTCAATGATGGTTCCGCCCACTCCGAGATATTTTGGCTCATGGCTATGAGGCGCAGTGGCATCTATGATAACGGCGTTTTCTTTGGGAAGCCTTATGCCGTCGAGGCTATCGGGATCGGCTGAGCAAAGAATCAATTCGGCATCCTCTGCCATTGATGCAATGCGCTTCATCAAGGTGCTTTTTCCGCTTCCGGGTCCGCCCTTTATGTAATAAATCTTCTGATCCTTTTCATTTAAGAGTGTATTAAAAAAAGAAAAAAATCCATTGCCGCTGTTTGCGGCGCAAAAAGTTGTATATTGCATATGATCACCTCCTTTTATTCTATGCTTTGTATTTCGATTGGTTCGCATAAGGCGTGCCCAAAATGGAAATAATAAGCATAGATAAAAGAGCAGGAGGATCGTGCAGATGTATAATAAGGTTGTGATCAGTGGAGTAGATACTTCAAAATTACCGATCCTTTCTAATGATGAAAAAAATGCATTGCTCCAAAGAATTAAAGCAGGAGATAAAAAAGCAAAGGATCGGTTTGTGGAAGGAAATCTCAGATTAGTCCTTTCAATTGTTCAGCGCTTTTCAGGGAGAGGGGAGTGTATGGATGATTTATTTCAGGTGGGCTGCATTGGGCTGATTAAAAGTATTGATAATTTCGATTTGAGTTTGGGTCTTCGATTCAGCACTTATGGTGTCCCCATGATTTTGGGAGAGATTCGCCGCTATTTACGGGATAATAATATGGTGCGGGTTTCCCGCGCCACAAGGGATCTTGCATATAAAGCGCTCAGTGTGAAGGAGCGGCTTGCAAACGAAAAAAATAGAGAGCCTACAGTGGCAGAGATTGCCGGAGAACTGGAGGTTAAAAAAGAAGAGGTAGTAATGGCATTGGATGCGATTGTTGATCCGGTATCCTTATTTGAACCGGTATATTCCGATGGAAATGATGCAATTTATGTGATGGATCAGGTGAGCGATGGCAGAGGGGGAGACGATTGGTTGGATGAGCTTTTGATTAAAGATGCCATCAATAAATTACCGCCGCGCGAAAAGAATATTATTGAGCTTCGTTTCTTAGAAGGGAAGACCCAAATGGAGGTTGCAGAGGAAGTGGGAATTTCTCAGGCGCAGGTTTCACGCTTGGAAAAAGGGGCAATGGAGCGGATCAAGGGGCAGCTGTAGAATGTAACAGTTGCCCCTTGATCAACATATTTTGTCTTAGAAGCGATTTTAGGAGGCCTACTTAATGCTTGTAAAGGTATTGGATGAAAATCGGGTAAAAATCTTGATGGAAGATCAGGATATTGCTTATTATGATCTCCCATTTGAAAAATTGAATTATGATGATCCGGTTTCAAAGGCGTTTATTTATGATTTGATTCGTAAAACCTATGAACACACCGGAGTAGATTTCAAGAATTGCCGCGTGATGATTGAAGTGATTCCCGGTGTCTCCGGCGCTTATTATGTATTGCTGACTCGTATGGAGCAATCGGGCGAGGAAAAAATTGAATTTGATAAGACCGAATGTTGTGATCGGGAAATGTTTATCTATAAATTGGAGCATGCTTTTCAAATTCCGCTTTTTTTTAAGAGATTTATCAATCACCCGCCGGAAGGAAGCAGGCTTTATCGCTATGGGAATGCTTATTATGCAGTTGTTTCTTTTTCGCCCAATAAAGCAAAGGATGAAGAGTTTTCAGCATTATTACTCTCTTTAGAGGAATTTGGGAATCGTTGCCGCTTTCATTATATGAATGAAGGGCTTCTTAAGGAATGGGGCGATTGTATTTTGGATAAAGATGCTTATGATTATTTTCTTTCTCCTTCTTGATTTTTTGATGGCCTGAAATAAAATAAAAGACCGCTATGCGGTCTTTTATTTATTCTTTAATCATTTGCTGATAATCCAACATTTTGAAGCCTAATTTATAATAAATCTTTTTGGCTATTTTATTATCGGCTGTTACTTCAAGCCGATAGCGGGCAGCTTTGCTTTGATATAAATCAAAAAGTTCTCGCAAAGTTTTTTCGGCTAATTTATGCCCTCGAAATTCAGGACGAACATATAGCTCTTCGATCCAGACAGTGAGCCCTCCGCCTTCATTGGAGTGGGTAAAGCTCAGCAGGCAATAGCCGGCATCTTTTTGCTCAAAGCGAATCATATAGCCGCCAACATAGGGATCCCGATCCAAAAGCTTTTGAAATGTATCTTCAATGTGTTGGCGAGGAATCCGGTGGAGGACACCGGGTGTATTATAAAATGCCTTGGCCATTTGGCAGAATAAAGAGCGATCCTCTTCCTCAAAACAGCGGATTCGCTTGCCGCTTGGTATTGCATGGATGGAAAGATCCGGTCGCATTCTTTCTGTAATGGCGATGGATTCTTCCAATTTCCATTTTTCAATCAGGCGATGATTTCCTTCAGTTAGCACTGCCGGCACTTCTCGCGCTTTCCAGATGCGTGGCTGCGTATATTGGGGATGCTCCAATAATCCGCGATAATGGCTTTCTTCCGTGAAGGAGCTTTCTTCGGCAAGAACACCCGGAATCATGCGGGAGATACAATCGATCAAAACGCACGCAGGCAATTCTCCGCCGGTCAATACATAATCCCCGATGGAGATTTCTTCATCAACAATTTCATCCAAAATTCGCTGATCGACTCCTTCATAATGCCCGCAAAGAATGGTCAAATGGGAGAACTTGCTCAGCTCTTTTGCCTTCTTTTGGTTGAGCACCGTTCCGCGGGGAGAAACATAGACCGTATGAGGGCGCTGCTCATTTCTTTTTAAGATTTCTTGATAGCAATCGTATATGGGTTGGCATTGCATCACCATCCCGCTGCCGCCGCCAAAGGGATAATCATCCACTCGGCGATGCTTATCTTCGGTATAATCACGTATATTAAGGCAATCAATTTCGATGAGGCCCTTTTTGCGGGCTCGACCGATAATGCTTTCGTTCAATATATTGTCGACCATTTCGGGAAACAGAGTCATGATGGAAAATTTCATTCAAACAAGCCCTCCAACGGACGGATCAGGATTTTTTTATCGCCGAGATCAATCTGCTTTACGACTTCATCGATTTTAGGCACATAATAAGTCTTATCTCCCTTGACTTCAAAGACATCATTGGCGCCGGTGGGGAAGACGCTTACTACTTTGCCATAAACTTTGCCGGTATCAATATCAATAACCTCAAGGCCAATAATATCATCGATATAATATTGGCCTTCTTCCAAAGGAACTTCCTGCTTTTTGAAATAGACCAATTTACCAATCAAGGGCTCTGCTTTGTTGATATGATCGATTCCTTTGAAGCGAATCAAAGCTTGCCCTTTATGGACACGTGCGGAAGCGACGGTATATGCTTCATTATCGATATACATTTTTTTGACTTCGCAAAGAAATTCAGCACTATCGCAATAAGGATAGATGCGAACCTCTCCCTTCAGAGAATGGGTATTTACAATTTTACCTGCTTGAAGCAATTCTTTGCTCATGGTGATCTCCTGTAAATGTTTTTGATTATTATAGCACATAAATTATAAAAAAACAACAGCACCGCAAAATTTGCGATGCTGCCGGTAAAACGCCGATTATTTGATCTCAACGATCACCTTTTTGGGCATTTTGAAGGATGCAGATTTAACGATGGAACGGATGGCCTTAGCAATCTTACCGTGCTTGCCGATTACACGCCCCATATCATCCGCTGCGACCTGGAGCTCATAAACGATCGCATCTTCAGTCTCGGATTCGGTTACAGTAACTGCGTCCGGATCATCGACCAGCGATTGAGCCAGGTAAATAATGAGTTCTTTCATGGTATATCCTCTTAAACTCAGATGATTTCCTGCTTCTTCAGCAGAGCCTTAACGGTATCGGTGGGCTGAGCACCGTTCTTGATCCATGCTTTAGCCTTCTCGCCATCGATGGTTACGGTAGCGGGATCGGTGCAGGGATTGTAGGTTCCGATCTCCTCGATGAATCTGCCGTCGCGGGGATAGCGGGAATCTGCAACAACAATGCGATAGGTGGGAGCCTTCTTA
>JAZMZQ010000065.1:0-11147 GCA_045586045.1 Eubacteriales bacterium | reverse complement strand
CCTATACTGCTTCTCAGGGTCTTCTTCTGATGATCCCCAATATGTATAAGATGGCTGGTGAGATGCTGCCCGGCGTCATTCATTGCTCCGCTCGTGCTTTGGCTTCTCATGCACTCTCCATCTTCGGCGATCATTCCGACGTTATGGCTTGCCGCCAGACCGGTTTTGCTATGCTTTGCGCAGGCAATGTTCAGGAAGTAATGGATCTGGGCGCAGTTGCTCATCTTTCCGCAATTAAGGGTAAGGTTCCCTTCCTGCATTTCTTCGATGGTTTCCGCACCTCTCATGAGCTGCAGAAGATCGAGATCTGGGATTATGAAGATCTGAAGGAAATGCTGGATATGGATGCTGTAGAGGCATTCCGTAAGAACGCTCTCAATCCGAATCATCCCGTACTTCGCGGTTCTGCGCAGTACCCTGATATCTTCTTCCAGGCTCGCGAGGCTTGCAATAAATATTATGATGCTCTGCCCGCAGTGGTAGAAGAGTATATGGGCAAGGTCAATGAAAAGATCGGCTCCGATTATAAGCTCTTCAATTATTACGGTGCTGCTGATGCTGAAGAAGTAATCGTAGCAATGGGCTCTGTATGCGATACCATTGAAGAGACTGTTGATTATCTCAACGCTCATGGCTCTAAGGTTGGCCTGATTAAGGTTCGCCTCTATCGTCCTTGGTCCTCTGCCCATCTTCTTGCCGCAATGCCCAAGACGGTCAAGAAGGTTGCAGTATTGGATCGTACCAAAGAGCCCGGTTCTTTGGGTGAGCCTCTCTATCTGGATGTTGTTGCAGCTCTGGCTGAATCCGAGTTCAAGAACGTTAAGGTTGTAGGCGGCCGTTACGGCCTTGGCTCCAAGGATACTACTCCTGCCAATATCGCAGGCGTTTATGCCGATCTGAAGAAGGACGAGCCCAAGGCTCGCTTCACCATCGGCATCGTAGATGATGTTACCAATCTTTCTTTGGAGAATGTGGATGTGGAGACCGCTCCCGCCGGCACCATCTCCTGCAAATTCTGGGGTCTGGGTTCCGATGGTACTGTCGGTGCAAATAAGAACTCCATCAAGATCATCGGCGACCATACCGATAAGTATGTTCAGGCATACTTTGAGTATGATTCCAAGAAGAGCGGCGGTATCACCAAATCCCATCTGCGTTTCGGCGATACTCCCATCAAGTCCACCTACTTCATCTCCAAGGCTGATTTCGTAGCTTGCCATAATCCTTCTTATATTGATAAGTATGATATGGTTCAGGAGATCAAGAAAGGCGGCTCCTTCCTGCTCAACTGCCCCTGGTCTGTTGAAGAGCTGGAAGAGAAGCTCCCCGGCAAGGTAAAGAAATATCTGGCTGAGAATGAAATCAATTTCTATGTAATCGACGGTATCAAGATCGCTCGCGAGATCGGTCTGGGCGGCAGAATCAATACCATTCTGCAGTCTGCTTTCTTTAAGATCGCTAAGGTGATCCCCGAGGCTGAGGCTGTTCAGTATATGAAGGATGCTGCTACCTATTCCTATAGCAAGAAGGGTCAGCATATCGTTGATATGAACCATAAGGCAATCGAGGCCGGCGTTAACAGCGCTGTTAAGGTTGAGATTCCTGCATCTTGGAAGAATGCTGCCGATGAGGCTGTTGCCACTACCGTTGAGTGCGATCGCGCAGCTCTGAAGGATTATGTGGAGAACATTCTGATCCCCGTTAACGCTCAGAAGGGCGATAAGCTGCCCGTATCTGCTTTTGAGACCTATGTAGACGGTCATATGGAGCAGGGCGCTGCTGCCTTCGAGAAGCGCGGTATCGCTGTAGATGTTCCTCAGTGGATTCCCGAGAATTGTATCCAGTGCAACCAGTGCTCTCTGGTTTGCCCCCATGCCGTTATCCGTCCCTTCGCTCTGAATGCCGATGAGGTTGCTGCTGCTCCCGAAGGCATGAAGACCAAGAAGATGATGGGCAAGGGTCTGGACAACCTTACCTTCACCATGGCTGTATCTGTGCTGGATTGTACCGGCTGCGGCAGCTGTGCTGCTATCTGCCCCGCTAAGGAGAAGGCACTTGTGATGTCTCCTCTGGACACTCAGGTTGGCGAGCAGAAGAATTATAACTATAATGTCAATAACGTAAGCGTGAAGCCCGAAGTCAACGAGACCTTCAAGGTTGAGACGGTTAAGGGTTCTCAGTTCAAGCAGCCCTTGCTTGAGTTCTCCGGCGCTTGCGCAGGCTGCGGCGAGACTCCTTATGCCAAGCTGATGACTCAGCTCTTCGGCGATCGGATGTATATCTCCAACGCTACCGGCTGCTCCTCCATCTGGGGCGGTTCCTCTCCTGCAACTCCTTATACTGTTAATAAGGAAGGCCACGGCCCCGCTTGGGCAAACTCCCTCTTCGAGGATAACGCTGAGCATGGCTATGGTATGTATCTGGGCGCTACCCAACTGCGCGCTAATGTTGCTGCGGATATCGAGGAGCTCTATAATTGCACCACCGATGATGCTCTCAAGGCTGCTATCGATGCATGGAAAGAGACCTTCAACGATACCAAGCTCAACACTGCTGCTACCGAGGCTCTGATCGCTGAGGTGGAGAAGGTGGATTGCTGCGAGAAGGGCAAGGCTCTTGCCGCTAAGATCTTGGCCAATAAGGAATTCATCGCTAAGAAGTCCGTATGGATTCTGGGCGGCGACGGCTGGGCTTACGATATCGGCTTCGGCGGTTTGGATCATGTATTGGCTTCCAATGAGGATGTCAACATTCTGGTCTTCGATACCGAGGTTTATTCCAATACCGGTGGTCAGGCTTCCAAGGCTACTCCTTCCGGTTCTATCGCTCAGTTTGCTGCAGCAGGTAAGGTTACCAAGAAGAAGGATCTGGGCGCTATCGCTCGCTCCTATGGCTATGTCTATGTAGCTCAGGTTTCCATGGGCGCTGATTATAATCAGTGCGTAAAGGCCTTTGCTGAGGCTGAGGCTTATAACGGCCCCTCTATCATCATCGCATATGCTCCCTGTATCAACCATGGTATCAAGGGCGGCATGGGCGGCTCCATGGCAGAGTCCAAGAAGGCTGTTGAGTCCGGTTATTGGCAACTGTATCGCTATAATCCTGCAGTAGAAGAGGGCAAGAATCCTCTGACTGTAGACTCCAAGGAGCCCAAGATGGATTATCGCGAGTTCATCATGAACGAAGTTCGCTATAATGCACTCTACAGAGCAAATCCCGAGCGTGCTGAAGTTCTCTTCAACGCCGGTGAAAAGGCTGCTACCGAGAAGAGAGAAAATCTCGTTAAGCTCTCTCAGCTGTAAGAAATAAAAAAATAAGGATGATCTTCGGATCATCCTTATTTTTTATCGAAATTTCTTGACAACCTTTTAGACCGGTATTATAATATTTATAATATTTATAAGAAAGGTGGAAAAAAGATGTATTTTAATCGATTTTATTATTGTGAATCGGACTTTTGTTCTGCCTGCCTTTGCAAGCGCTGAAATGAGGGCGCTTGTCGGATCAGTAGAGTGAAAGCCCGCAATTCGTCGTGCCGCTATCGGCATGAAAAGATTGCGGGCTTGTATTTTAAGGAGTTATGATGAACCTTTCTGAAAAGATGGTAGCGCTTGGAAAAAAGCGCTCCTGCATCCGTGAAATATTTGAATACAGCAAAAAGCGCAAAGCTGAAATCGGCGAAGATGGGGTCTTTGATTTCAGTATCGGCAATCCAAGCGTACCGGCCCCTGCCAAGGTTACCGAATCCATGCGCGCGCTTTTAGAGAAGGATCCCGTGGCCCTTCATGGCTATACCTCCGCTCAAGGCGATCTTGGCGTCCGTAACCGCATTGCCGAGGATCTGAAAAAGCGCTATCAAGCGGAGGCGGATCCCGAATTGATCTATATGACCTGCGGCGCTGCCGCATCGCTCACCATTTCGCTTACCGCAATTACCGAGGAAGAGGATGAGATCATTGTCTTTGCTCCGTTCTTTCCGGAATATCGTGTATTTATCGAAAAAGCAGGCGCAAAAATGGTGGTGATTCCACCTAAAAAAGATCTGCAGCCGGATCTTTTTGCTTTGGAAAAGGCAATCAATAGCCATACAAAAGCGGTGCTGATCAATTCTCCCAATAATCCAACCGGCGTAATCATCCCTGCAGAAATACTTGCCGATTTAGGGGCATTATTGGAGAGAAAAAGCAAAGAGTTTGGCAAAGTGATTTATTTAATTTCCGATGAACCCTATCGTGAATTGGTTTGGATAGAGGGGCAGATTCCTTTTGTTACTAAATTCTATAATAATGTATTGATTTGCTATTCCTATAGCAAGGCGGTTTCTCTGCCGGGGGAGCGAATTGGTTATATTTTGGTCTCTCCCAAGGCTGAAAACGCTCAAGATCTTTATGCTGCGGTCTGCGGCGCAGGGCGTGCGCTGGGCTTTGTCTGCGCGCCGAGCCTTCTTCAATTTACCGTAGGAGAGTGTGTGGATGCGGTATCAGATTTCAGCGTTTATCGCACCAACCGAGCGATTTTGCTTGAAGAGCTGACCCGTATCGGCTATGAGGTAATTCCGCCGGATGGCGCATTTTACCTTTTCCTAAAAGCTCTGGAGCCGGATGCCAATGCTTTTTGCGAGAGAGCCAAGAAGCAGGAACTTTTATTGGTGCCGGGCGATGATTTCGGTGGGGAAGGATATGTGCGGATCGCTTATTGCGTTTCCACCGAGCAGATTCAAAAATCCATTCCCGCTTTTGAACGATTATATCAAGACTATGAGGATCAAAAAAGATGAGCAAATTAGATGATGCAAGAAAGCAGATCAACGAGATCGATCAGAAGATGGCGGATCTTTTTGCTGCCCGCATGAAGGCAGTAGAGCGGGTGGCGTCTTATAAGATGGAGCGCGGCTTGCCGATCTTAGATACCGCCCGTGAAGAAGAGGTGATTCGAAGAAATGCTGCCTATATGGAAAATGAGGCACTGAAATCATATTATGTAAACTTCTTAAAATATAACATGACCCTCTCTCGCAGCTATCAGCGGCGGCTTTTGGAGGGAATGCAGGTTGCTTACAGCGGAGTCCCCGGTGCCTTTGCCGATATTGCTGCCAAGAAAATCTTTCCCGATGGTACTTCGGTGCCTTATAAGGATTTTAAGGCCGCCTATGAAGCGGTAGTCAGTGGGGAATGTGATTGCGCGGTGTTACCCATTGAGAATAGCTATAATGGCGATGTCTCGCAGGTGATGGATCTTGCCTTTTTCGGTGAGCTTTCCGTCAATGGGGTTTATGATATGGAAATTATCCAGAATCTGATCGGGATTGAAGGCTCTTCTGTCCGCGAGGTTAGAGAGGTTATCAGCCATCCTCAGGCTTTGGGGCAGTGCGCCGATTACATTCGCGATCATGATTTTGCTTCCCATGAAGCCACGAATACAGCGATGGCTGCAAAGTTTGTGGCCGAATCGGGGCGCAAGGATCTGGCTGCCATTGCCAGCGCGGAGACTGCCGAACTTTATGATCTGAAAATATTGGATAAAAAAATCAATGAAAGCAGCTCCAATACCACCCGATTTGCGGTTTTTTCTCGTTTTTCCAGCCGCAATGTGAAAAAGGATGATTACTTTGTCATGAACTTTACTGTAAAAAATGAAGCAGGTTGTCTTGGTAAGGTGATTTCCATTATCGGAGAATACGGATTCAATCTGCGCGCCCTCAAAAGCCGCCCCACCAAAGATCTGATTTGGGAATATTATTTCTTTGCGGAAGGGGAAGGAAATATCAATAGCCCGCAGGGAGAAAAAATGCTGCAGGAACTTTCGGATCATTGCAGTATTTTGAAGGTGCTTGGCTCCTTCGAAAAAGAAAAAAAGCTGGAGAGCTGAAAGATGAAAATCGAAATGAATTTAGGAAAAGAAAGCTATCCCATTTATCTTGAACGCGGATCTCTTTCAAAGGCAGGTGCTTTATTTGCGCTGGACCGCAAGGTTTTGATTGTGAGCGATAGCGGCGTTCCTTCTCAATATGCAGAAACGATCGCTTCCTGCGCCAAAGAGCCCTATATTGAAATCTTCCCCCAAGGGGAGCAGAATAAAAATACAGAGACCTATCAAGCCATCCTGCGCCGCATGGTGGAGGAGGGCTTTACCCGAACCGACTGTGTAGTGGCGGTAGGCGGAGGGGTCTGCGGAGATATGGCGGGCTTTGCGGCAGCCTCTTATATGCGCGGTGTGGATTTTTATAATATTCCTACCACGCTTCTCTCTCAGGTAGATTCTTCCATCGGCGGAAAAGTGGCAATCGATTTTATGGGATATAAGAACATTGTGGGGGCTTTTTATCAGCCCAAAGGGGTGCTGATTGATCCGGATGTTTTGGCCACTTTACCCCCGCGGCAGATTGCCAATGGCCTTGCGGAATCCATTAAGATGGCTGCTACCTTTGATGAGGCCCTTTTTGCCCTTTTTGAGCAGCAGGATCGGCCTCTGGATCATCTGGAAAAGATCATAGAGCTTTCTCTTCGGATCAAAAAAGAGGTCGTCGAAAAGGATACCAAAGAGCAAGGTCTGCGAAAGGTGCTGAATTTTGGCCATACCATCGGCCATGCCATCGAAAGTGTCTGCAATTTATCGGAGCTTTATCACGGCGAGTGTGTGGGGCTCGGGATGCTGGCAATGGCGGAAAAAGAGCCGAGAGAGCGGATTCGTGCGGTCCTTCAAAAGGTGGGCCTGCCTACTCAAGTGCAGTTTAATAAAGAGCAGGTGATTGCTGCAATGGCGATGGATAAGAAAATGGCAGGCGATATGATCACCGTTGTCAAAGTCGAAAAAATCGGCAGTTTTAAGATGGAAAAAATCTCCTATTCGGAATTAAAGAAAAGAATGGAGGCGGAAATATGAAAAATGGATTCGGAAATGCGATAACTCTTACCCTTTTTGGGGAAAGTCATGGCCCTGCCATCGGCGCCGTATTGGATGGATTGGCGCCCGGAATCAAAATAGAGGAAGAGCGGATTCGCCATCAGCTTTCCTTGCGCCGCCCTCAAGGAAGGATTTCTACGGCAAGGCAAGAGGCTGATCCTTTTGAAATTATAAGCGGTGTTTTTAATGGATTTACCACCGGCACACCGCTCTGCATTACCATTCCCAATTCTGCCCAGCATTCCAAGGATTATAGCGCCACCCGCGCAAAGGCGCGCCCCGGCCATGCAGATTATTCAGCCTATTGCAAATACCATGGCTTTGAGGATTATCGGGGCGGCGGCCATTTCAGCGGCCGTATCACCGCCGCTTTGGTGGCTGCAGGTGCGATATTGCTTTCAGCCTTGGAGCAAAAAGGCATTTATATCGGCACCCATATGAGCAGCTGTGCAGGAGTAGAAGATCGTCCTTTTGAAGATTATAAACAGGATATCGCCTTTCTTTCGGAGCAGGTATTTCCGGTCTTATCGGAAGATTCTGCCTGTAAGATGCGTAAAAAGATAGAGCTGGCGGCGGATGAGGGGGATAGTGTCGGCGGCATTTTGGAGACTGCTGTGATCGGCCTTCCCGCAGGCCTCGGCGAGCCTTGGTTTGATAGTGTGGAAAGTCTTTTATCTCATGGTCTCTTCAGCATCCCCGGTGTAAAAGGGGTTTCCTTCGGCGCAGGCTTTGATTTTGCGGCCATGAAGGGGAGCGAGGCGAATGATTCTTTCCGCTATGAGAAGAAAAGAGTTGTTACTACAACCAATCATAATGGGGGAATCAACGGCGGAATCACCAATGGAATGCCGCTGCTCTTTAAGACGGCTGTAAAGCCGACTCCCTCTATCTATAAGGAGCAAAAAACCATTGATTTTATCAAAGAGGAGAATACCGCTCTTCAGATTCAGGGGCGCCATGATCCCTGCATTGTGCATCGTGCGCGGGTGGTGGTGGATAGCCTTTGCGCCTTGGTGATTGCCGATCTGCTCACAGGGCGATTCGGCACGGATTATTGGGGAGAAAAGGCATGAACTACGGGTGTATCGGCAAGACCTTGAAGCATAGCTTCTCTAAAGAAATCCATGAGGCGCTGGCAAGCTATTCCTATGATTTGGTGGAGCTTGCGCCCGAGGAAATCGATGGGTTTATGAAAAATCATGCCTTCAGAGCAATCAATGTTACCATTCCATATAAGCAGACCGTGCTGCCTTATCTGGATGAGATCAGCCCTCAGGCAAAAGAGATCGGCGCAGTCAATACGATTGTATGTAAAGGAAATAAACTTTACGGCTATAATACCGATTTTTTTGGTCTCAGAGCGCTGATTCTGCGATTGAAATGCGCTCTTTTTGGAAAAAAGGTATTGATTTTGGGAAGCGGTGGTACTGCCCGCACGGCTCGGGCTGTAGCCAAAGATCTTGGCGCCCGAGAGATCCTTACGGTCTCCCGAGGCGGCAGAGAAGGGATCTCTTATGAGGAGGCTTTACTTCATCATCGAGATGCCGCTTTTATCATCAATACCACCCCTTGCGGAATGTATCCCGAGATTGATGCTTCGCCCTTGGATTTATCGGCTTTTGAATCTTTAGAGGGCGTCGTGGATGCAGTCTATAATCCGCTTCGAACCCGCTTGATTCAGCAGGCGCAGGCGTTGGGAATCCCTGCCCAAGGCGGTCTTTATATGCTGGTGGCGCAAGCGGCCTATGCGGTGGAATTATTCCTCGATTGCAAAATTCATAAAAAAAGAATCGAAGCATTCTATCAATCCTTGCTTACCCAAAAGGAAAATATTATTCTTACGGGAATGCCGGGGAGTGGAAAATCCACGGTTGGAAAGCAATTATCCGATAAATTATGTAAACCATTTTTAGATACCGATCAGTTGATCCTCGAAGAAGAAGGGCAGAGCCCTGCTCAGCTGATCTGCTCTCTTGGCGAAGAAGCGTTTCGCGATATTGAGAGCCGAATCATCGAAGAGCGAGTGGCACCTTTGACCGGTGCAATTATTGCCACGGGCGGCGGCGCGATCTTGCGCCGGAAAAATATAGACGCTTTGAAAAAGAATGGGAAGATCTTTTTTATTGATCGCCCATTAGAGCAGCTTTGCGCTACCGCAGATCGCCCATTATCATCGGACCGCGAAAAGCTGAAGGCGCGCTTTGATGAGCGGTATGAACGCTATTGCGAGACGGCGGATATCCATATAAAAAATAATACCTCTGCAAAGGTTTGCGGAGAGAAGATCATGAAGGTTTTGAAGAAATGAAAATTTTAGTAATCAACGGCCCTAATTTGAATATGCTGGGAATTCGCGAGCCGAATCTTTACGGCCGCGAGACCTATGAGACGCTTCTTGAAAAAATCAAAAATCATTGCCAAAAATGCGATGTTGAGGTCTCTTTTTATCAATCCAATCATGAGGGTGATCTGGTGGATGCCATTCAAGGTGCTTTAGGAGCGGTGGATGGAATTGTCATCAATCCGGGCGCCTATACCCATACCAGCATTGCCATTTTAGATGCCGCTAAAGCGGTGGCGCTTCCTATGGTGGAGGTGCATATTTCGGATGTGAGCAAGCGGGAGGATTTTCGGCAGATCAGCTATATTCGGGCGGCCTGCCGGAAGACGATTGCGGGCCATGGAACGGATGGATATTTAGAAGCGATTGATTTTTTAAGAGGTGAAAAATGCGAGTAACGATTCAGCCCCGAAAAGGAAACGGAATCGTGGTTGCTCCGCCCTCTAAAAGCATGGCCCATCGCTATTTAATTGCGGCTGCTCTTGCCAAAGGGGAGAGCCGCATTGAAAATCTATCCTATTCTCAGGATATTTTGGCGACTCTTGATTGCTTGGAATCCCTTGGCGTGGAACTGGAGCGGGGCGTCGATTGGGTAGTAATCCGCGGCGGCAGCACCTTGATTCCTCGAAAAACATTGGCTTGCAGGGAAAGCGGCAGTACTTTGCGCTTCTTTTTGCCCCTTTGTTTGCTTCATGAAAAAGAGGCAATCTTAGAGGGAAGCGCTCGCTTGATGGAGCGCCCTTTAAGCGTATATCGGCAGCTTTGCAGGGAGCATGGCTTTGATTTTGAGCAAAGGGATTCCTTTGTTCGGGTGAGGGGTGCGCTTTCGGCAGGAGATTATATTCTGCCCGGAAATATCAGCAGCCAATTTATTACCGGCATGATCTTTGCCCTTTTGAAGGTAAAAGGGGAGAGCCGTATATTACTAACCGGAAAGGTGGAGAGCGGCTCCTATATTGATTTGACTCTTGATGCGCTCAAGGCTTTCGGCTTTTCTATATGCCGCAAAGGGGAGCGGGAAATCAGAATCGATGGAAATGCCGAAGGAGTGGGGCGCTTCATCCAAGTGGAAGGAGATTATTCCAATGCGGCTTTCTTCGAGAGCCTTTCTCTTTTAGGCCATTCGGTAAAGGTGGAGGGCCTGAAAGAGGATTCTCTGCAGGGGGATCGCATCTATCGTGATTATTTTGAGTATTTAGAAAAAGGGCAGAGCACCCTCTCCTTGGCAGATTGCCCCGATCTCGGCCCGATCTTGATGGCAGTTGCTGCCGCGAAAAAAGGCGGTATTTTTACCGATACAGCGCGGCTGAAGATCAAAGAGAGCGATCGCGGCGCCGCTATGGCAGAGGAATTGAGAAAATTCGGGATCGAGGTGCTTTTGGGGGAAAATCGAATCATAGTCCCTCAAGGGAAGATCCATCCGCCCAAGGAGCCTTTGCAGGGTCATAATGATCATCGGATCGTCATGTCCCTTGCCGTGCTTTGTACCCTCACCGGTGGTGTGATTGAGGGGGCGGAGGCAGTAGCCAAAAGCATGCCGGATTTTTTTGAGCGGCTGGAGGCATTGGGAATTGAGGTAAAAAAAGATGAAGCTTAATAAGAATGCGGATACAAGAATTTTGATTGTAGGCCTTGGCCTGATCGGCGGAAGCTATGCCAAGGCGCTGAAAAAGAAGGGTTATCATGTGTCTGCCATCACCAAAGAGCAAAAATCTATCGATTATGCCCTTGCAAATGATATGATCGATGAGGGCGCTTCTTTTGTAGAGGTAAGCTTGATTCAGCAGGCAGATTTAATCGTATTTGCTTTATATCCCCGCATCTTTTTGCAATGGATAGAGGAAAATCAGCAATATTTTCGCTCCGGTACGATATTGACCGATGTTACCGGCGTAAAGGGGAA
>JAZMZQ010000064.1:0-3224 GCA_045586045.1 Eubacteriales bacterium | reverse complement strand
GGGCGCTTTTGCTCTCGTTTTTTACATAGCCGCGATATAAAATTCCCAAAGCACGCTCTTCATCGATCTTGATGCGAATGCGCAAAATCTCTTCTGCTTCGCCTCGATTGAGGGCAAGCACCCGATGGCCGGGGATTTTTTTGATCAGCTCTTCAAACTCATAATACATGGCAAAAATGCCCTTTTCATCGGCGGCATCGGGGATCTTTTCTCCCGCAACCGTGCCGATGGCAAGATAGAGCGCCCGCAGCAGGCGGCGCATCTCCGCATCATCGGAAATCTGCTCCGCAATGATATCTCTTGCGCCCTGCAGCGCATCTTCTGCACTCAGGACCTCAAGCTCTTCATTGATATATTCTGCGGCAGCGGCCAAGGGATCAAACTCCTCTTGCTGCTCTAATACGGCAAGGGCCAAAGGCTCAAGGCCGCGGGCTCTTGCTTTGCTTGCGCGGGTCTGCTTCTTTTGCTTATAGGGGCGATAGAGATCTTCTACCTCCGCTAAGGTCTCTGCCTTTTCAATGGCTTCTTTGAGCTCATCGGTCAGCTTTTCCTGACCGGCGATTGCCTCGATGACCTCTTCTTTGCGCTTTTCAAGATTGCGCAGGTAATTGAGCCGCTCCGAGAGGGTGCGCAGCTGCTGATCGTCCAGAGAGCCGGTGGCCTCTTTCCGATAGCGGGCGATAAAGGGGATGGTATTGCCATCGTCCATCAGCGCCACTGCCGCTTCCACTTGGGAGATGCGTATATTCAGTTCTTTTGCAAGGGTTTCATTAATGTTCATAAGCGGAGTCTCCTAAATAAATCGGATGGCACGTCTGATATACCACTGTTTTTTATGATTTCTGAGTGCTTTGAGTTTTACGCTCAGTTTGCCGTGTTTGGTCTCTATTTCTGCCTCGGCATTTCGCTCATCAATGGGGGTATATTCTTTGACGGTAAAGGTCTCTTTGCAGATGGGGCAGGGGACCTTTTTGAGATGAGAATCGGCGAAGGCCTTTTCCAAAGAACGGGCGGGCTTAAAAAGCTCCTTTTGGGAATGCATGCTATACCAAAGAATTCCATTGAGCTCTTCATAATTGCGCACCCCCTCGGAAAGATCCAGCTTTCCTGCGACCCGCGCAGTATAGATAGCATCATTGAAGGCATCGTGGGCAGGAAGATTGGAGGCAATGCCGAGGGTTTCCATGGCAGTCTCCAAGGAGAATTGCCGATTTTCATGGGCGACCTGATGATTATAGATGCCCTGCAGATTGAGGCAGGGGGGCAGCCACTGCTCCTCCAGATCGTGCATCAGAAGATTATCCTTGAGCATCTGAATATCATCATAGCCCCAAGAGAAGAGCAGGCAATCGGTGCCGCACCAATTCCGAAAATCCTTGATGATCTCCTTGAAGGTCTTTTGATTTTTCAGCATTTTCTGATCAATGCCGGTGATTTTTTTGATGCGGTAGTGCAGCCGCTTATAGAAGGTGGGGGAGATCAAGGCATTAAAGCAATCGATGGCCTTGCCTTGGGCGTTGAGCTTGATGGCGCCGATTTGGATGATCTCGCCCGAAAAATAGATGGGGGATTGGATCGCTGTCTCCTTGGAGAAGGGCTGATTCCATTCCATGTCGAATACAATGTAGTTCATTTTTTCTCCCGTTATTTTATACGCTCAGAGATTTGATTTCAGGGTGTTCATCCATAAATTTCATCACTTCGGAGAAGGGGATGGATTTTTTCATCCGCACCGAAAGGACCATATTCAGGGTATTATCGGCGCAGGTGGTGATGCGGGAACTTACGATGGTGATCCCAAGTTCCTTCTGCTTTTTCTTAAGGGCTTCCCGAATCTCGGGAGTATCTACGGTGGTGAGGCGAATTTCGCCGGTGGAATAGGCGTCGTTGCCTACGCTGAAATGATGCATCAGCGTCTGCACCAGCAGAATCAAGAGGGTTACAAAGAAGCCGATGGCATACATGCCTCCGCCGATGGCAAGGCCAACTGCCGCAGTGGCCCAGATACCGGCCGCGGTGGTAAGGCCTTTGACAGTATTGCCGTTTTTGAAGATGACGCCTGCACCCAAAAAGCTGATACCGCTGACCACCTGCGCGGCCACGCGGGAAGGATCGGCACCGCGAGTGGCGGCCAACGCATTGCCTGCCGAATCAAAAAGATCGGCAAAGCCGTATTTGGAGACGATCATGATCAAAGCGGAGGCACCTGCGATGATGCAGTGGGTGCGGATTCCCGCCTCTTTGGAGCGCTTGGTTCGCTCCAGACCGATGATCGCGCCGCAGAGGGTAGCGACGGTCATTCTTAAGATGAAGGATAGGGTCCAATGGTCTTCCAAAAAACCTTGAACGGATGAAAAGAAGGTAAGTAAATCATTCATGTGGAACACTCCTCAAAAAAATTATGTGGAAATCCCCTTGATTTCGGGATATTGATCCAGAAGATGCATGGCCTCTTTGAAGGTGAGCAGCTTTTCGGTGCGCACCTGCAGGGAGAGATCCAGCTGATTTTCCGGCATGCGCTCGATCTTTGCGCTGATAATCTCCATTCCGTAGGCCCGCTGCTGCCTGCGAAGGACACGCCGGATATGGGCGGTATTCAGCAGGGTAAGCTTCAGCTCCTGCACCACCTGATTGGTAGAGCCGATCTGCAACTTCCGAAGAAAAAATTGCAAAGCCACAACAAAGGCGGTGGAATAGATTGCCATTGCTTCAAGGCCGCTTCCGCAAGCCATTCCCACAGCCGCGGTAAACCAAATGCCGGTGGCGGTGGTCAGCCCTCGCAGCCCATGGCGATTGGATTTGAAGATCAGCCCTGCGCCCAAGAAATTCACACCGTTTACAATCTGGCAAACCATCATGGTGCCATCGACTCCGCCCCCTTCACCGGGAGAGATAAAATCCAAAAAAGCATATTTGGAAAGAAGGGTGAAAAGGGCGGCGGCTAAGGAGATGAGGCAATGGGTACGGGGGCCTGCTTCTTTGGAGCGAAGGGTGCGCTCGATCCCGATGAGGCCGCCCAGCAGGGAGGCGAGCAGCAGCTGCCGGCAGAAATCTGCAGTTTGCCCCGTGAAAAGGACATCCATTATACCATCTCCTTTCTGATTTTTCTTAAAAAATAATTATATCACTTTAATATATCAAAATCAACCAATTTTGAAAAACAAAAAAGATTTCCCATCCATTCCAAAATGTTGATATTGACAGATAAGATAAAACATTATATA
>JAZMZQ010000063.1:0-10767 GCA_045586045.1 Eubacteriales bacterium | reverse complement strand
AGAGGTAGACTTTCATGTCTACCTCTTATTTGGTCCGAGTGACAGGACTTGAACCTGCGGCCTCTTGACCCCCAGTCAAGCGCGCTACCACCTGCGCCACACCCGGATAACGCTAAGATATATTAGCACATCCTTTTGGTTTTGTCAACAGGTTTTTACAAAAAAAGAAAATTAAATCAGAACCGGAATGATTTGATCGGCTGCGATGGATTCGGGAGATACCAAGCAGTCTACTGCAAGGATTTTTACGCCCTTTTGCGCAGCAATTCGCAACGCATCTCCAAAGGCGGGGTGGGTGAGATCATTGGGCTCAAGATGGTGAACGCCCTTCATTTGAATTACGAATAAAATCAAGGAATTCTCACCGCTTTCAACAAGTTCTGTAAGGTGTTTGACATGCTTTACCCCGCGCTCTGTGGGAGCGTCCGGAAAACGGGCAACCCCGCTCTCTTCCAACGTAACGCCTTTCACCTCAATCCATGTTTTTTTACCATGATCAATCGCAAGAAGATCAAATCGACTGTCTTTATTTTTGACTTCTCTTTGAAACACAGTCTCCGGGCTGAAGATTCCGCTTTTAGGAAGCCATTCTTCGGCAATTTTATTTGGAGCTTGGCTATCCATATTGATGATTTTATCGCCTTTTTCTACGCAGATTAAATCATAGGCTGTTTTCCGATAGGCATTTTGGCTTTTTTCAAGCCATACCTTTGCGTTGGGAATCAAAAGCTCTTTGCAGCGGCCGGTGTTTTTAACATGGCAAACGGCATTTTCACCATTGATTTCTACTATCGCGATGAAACGGTTGGGGCGTGCGATAAAACGCCCTTGGATGATGTTTTGATAATTCATAGCTGCATTGTATCACAATTGCTGGTAAAATTAAAGATTTTTATACAAAAATCTCTTTATTTATAATGATAATTATGCTATAATAAACTGAATAATTATATGGAGAACAAATCGATATGGTTATATTGGGAATTGATCCCGGCTATGCAACGGTAGGCTACGGGGTGTTGGAATATAAAAACGGGCGCTTTCGGGTGATGGATTATGGGGCGGTTACAACGCCTGCAGGAGTTGATTTCCCTTCAAGATTGCAAATGATCTACGAGGGGATTACAGAACTTTGCGAGAAATTTCATCCGGATTGTATGTCTGTAGAAGAATTATTTTTTAATACAAATATTACCACCGGTATTCAAGTAGGCCATGCAAGAGGGGTGATTCTCCTTGCGGCAAAGATGAAAGGTGTGCCCTCTTTTGAATATACACCGCTTCAGGTAAAGCAAAGCGTAGTAGGGTATGGCCGGGCAGAAAAGCATCAGGTGATGGAAATGACCCGTCAGCTTCTGCATCTTGAGCGGATTCCAAGGCCGGATGATGCGGCGGATGCTCTGGCACTTGCTATTTGCCATGCACACAGTTCAAAATCTAATTTATTGGGGTTAAAAATATGATTGCATCATTAAGAGGAACAATTTTAGAAAAATACGGTGATAGTGCTGTAATAGAATGTGGCGGTGTGGGATTTGCTGTGCAGCTTTCCCGTATTGGAGCAGACAGCCTGCCTGCGGTGGGAGAAACAGTATTTCTTTATATTCACATGAATGTGCGGGACGATGGGATGGATCTTTACGGATTCCCGACCAAAGAGGAGCGGGAGTGCTTCCGTATGATTACGGCTGTATCGGGAATCGGCCCGAAAGGCGGACTTGCAATTTTATCGGAACTGACACCGGATGAACTTGCAGCAAGCGTAATCATGGGCGATAAAGCTAATATTACCCGAGCAAAAGGGGTGGGCCCCAAGGCTGCCGAGCGGCTTGTATTGGAGCTGAAGGATAAATTCAAAGGAATGACTCCGCTGCAGGTGAACACAGCCGCCTCAGTACCTTCTCAGGGAACCGCCTCCAAGAGCTTAGAGATCATGGAAGCATTGATGGCCCTTGGTTTTACTCAACCGGAGGCGAAGCATGCTATTGCAGGCCTTGATCTTGAAAGCCTGAGTGTCGAGCAGGCTATTACTCAAGCATTGAAAGGATTCAGCTTATGATAGAGAGTGATTTTGAAAATCGTATTGTTTCTACAACATTTCAAGGAAACGATGACGGGGATATCGAGGATTCTCTTCGCCCGAGAAAATTGGACGAATATATCGGGCAAACCAAGGCTAAAGAAAATCTCCGAGTATTTATAGAAGCGGCAAAGGGTAGAGGGGAGAGCCTTGATCACTGCCTTCTCTACGGCCCTCCGGGTCTTGGGAAGACAACCCTTGCAGGAATCATCGCCAATGAGATGGGGGTTAATCTCAGAATTACCTCCGGCCCTGCGATTGAAAAACCGGGAGATTTGGCCTCTTTAATCACCAATCTGCAGCCGGGAGATGTACTCTTTATTGATGAGATCCATCGCTTATCCCGCGCAGTAGAAGAGGTGCTTTATCCTGCAATGGAGGATTATGCTGTTGATATTATCATCGGCAAAGGGCCTTCTGCGCGTAGCATTCGCTTGGATCTGCCGAGATTCACCTTGATAGGTGCTACTACTCGAGCAGGGCAAATCTCGGCACCTTTGCGGGATCGTTTCGGTGTCCTGATGCGGCTTGAATTATATAAGCCCGAAGAGCTGCGTGATATCGTATTGCGATCTGCTGAGATTCTCGGAATTCCGGTTGATTCCAGTGGTGCGATGGAGATTGCAAAACGCTCTCGTGGAACGCCGCGTATTGTAAACCGCATGCTGAAGCGGGTGCGGGATTTTGCGGAAGTGCGGGGTGATGGTGTGGTAACCCGCGAAATTGCAGATATGGCTTTGGCTGCTTTGGAAGTGGATCATTTGGGTCTTGATGCAGTAGACCGCAGAATGCTGGAGAGCATTATTGGTAATTTCGGCGGCGGGCCTGTAGGGTTGGAGACCTTGGCGGCGACGATCGGAGAGGAATCCATTACCTTAGAGGATGTATACGAACCCTATCTCTTGCAGATCGGTTTTCTTTCCCGCACTCCCAGAGGGCGGATGGTAACGCCTGCTGCTTATCGTCATTTAGGGCTGAATCCCAATAATAGTGATTGCGGCCAGATTCGTTTTGAGGATGTAAAATAATGTGGATTGCTGATCAATGGAAAGATTATGAATTATTAGATACTTCCGATGGAAATCGCTTGGAGCGGTGGGGGGATCAAATTTTGATTCGCCCTGATCCTCAGGCGATCTGGAAGAGTGAGATGAAGCGTAAGGAATGGAAAAATCCTAATGGGATCTATCATCGCTCCAATAGCGGTGGCGGAAAATGGGAGATTCGATCTTTGCCCGAGATCTGGAAGGTTCGCTACAAGGATCTTTGCTTCCAGATAAAGCCCATGAATTTCAAGCATACGGGTATTTTTCCGGAGCAAGCGGTGAATTGGGATTTTATGCGCGAAAAGATTGAAAATGCCGGCCGCCCGATCAAGGTGCTGAATTTATTTGCTTATACCGGCGGTGCTACTATGGCTTGCGCTAAAGCAGGGGCTTCGGTGGCCCATGTAGATGCATCCAAGGGGATGGTTCAATGGGCAAAGGAAAATGCAGTGCTGTGTGGCGTGCGGGATTGCCCTGTACGTTATTTGGTGGATGACTGCATGAAGTTTGTGGAGCGTGAGATCCGCCGTGGAAATGTCTACGATGGCATTGTAATGGATCCGCCGTCTTACGGGAGAGGCCCCAGCGGAGAGGTGTGGCAGCTGGAGGATAAGCTTTATCCTTTTATGGTGCAGGTAATGAAAATTTTATCTCCCAATCCATTGTTTTTTATTTTGAATTCTTATTCCACCGGCCTTTCGGCATCAGTTATGGAATATTTATTGCGTCTAACGCTGCCCAAAGGATTGGGCGGGCATTTTGAGAGTGGAGAGATCGGCCTCAGAACGGCAGATGGAAAAGCATTTCCATCCGGCTCTGTGGCGCGCTGGTATGCGGAGGATTAAATGTCAACGATCATTGAGGTTTCAAATTTAAGCTTTTCCTATCCCGCTGAAGAAGGGAAGGTTGCTCATCGGGCACTTCATGATATTGATTTGAAGATTGAAGAAGGGGAGTTTGTGGCAATTCTCGGCCATAACGGTTGCGGAAAAAGCACCCTTGCAAAGCATTTCAATGGCATCTTAAAAGCAGATCAAGGGTCTGTCCATGTATTGGGCATGGATGCAGGTGATGAGGAGAATCTTCTTGAGATTCGCCGCAATGTGGGGATGGTCTTTCAAAATCCCGATAATCAGATCATTGCAACCGTTGTGGATGAAGATGTTGCCTTTGCTTTGGAGAATTTGGGGATTCCCCACGATGAAATGACGCGAAGAGTGGATGAAGCGTTGGAGCTGGTGGGGCTGAGCGAGTATCGCCAAAGAGCCCCTCATATGCTCAGCGGTGGTCAGAAGCAGCGGGTAGCAATTGCCGGAATCCTTGCCATGCGCCCTAAATGCATCATTTTAGATGAGCCAACTGCCATGCTGGATCCTAAAGGGCGTAAAGAGGTGATGAAAACCATTCTTCGCCTGAATCGGGAAGAGCATATTACAGTGGTATTGATTACCCATTATATGGATGAGGCGGTTCAGGCTGATCGGGTAATCGTAATGGCAGAGGGAGAGATGATTTTGGATGATACTCCGCGCGAGGTATTTCAAAACGTCGGCCTTCTTCACAGCCTTTCTTTGGATGTGCCTCAAACTGCCGAGCTGATGTTTGCGCTGAGGCAGGAGGATATAAAAGTCCCGATTTCTGTATTGAATGTGGATGAGTGCGTAGCAGAAATTGAAAAGCTTTTGGGAGGTGGGAAAAATGATTAAGACAGAGCATCTTTCCCATTTCTATAGTGTTGGCACCCCCTTTGAGACGGTTGCGATCGAGGATATCAATCTTCATATTAAAAAAGGGGAGTATGTAGGCGTAATTGGGCATACAGGCTCGGGAAAGAGCACGTTGATTGCTCATTTTAATGCGATATTAAAGCCAACCTCCGGCAAGATCTATATCGATGGAAAGGATTTATGGAGCGAAGATAAAAAGCAGCGTATTCAGACTCGCTTTGATGTGGGCTTGGTTTTCCAATATCCCGAACATCAGCTTTTTGAAGAAACGGTTTATAAGGATATTGCCTTTGGCCCTAAGAATATGGGGCTTTCCGAAGAGGAAATCCATCGCAGAGTAGATAAGGCGATGAGATTTGTCGGGTTATCGGAATCGGTATTGGAAAAATCTCCCTTTGATCTCTCCGGCGGTCAAAAGCGCAGAGTCGCCATTGCCGGTGTGATGGCTCTGGAACCCAAGGTGTTGATCTTGGATGAGCCTGCTGCAGGGCTTGACCCTATGGGGCGCGATGAGATTTTGGGAAGAATCCGAGAGTATTATCAGGAGACGGGAAGCACGGTGCTGCTGGTTTCTCATTCGATGGAAGATGTCAGCAAAAATGCTGATTCTATATTAGTGATGAATCGCGGCAGATGCCAAATGCATGCATCGGTTCCCGAAGTCTTTGAGCGAGCAGATGAATTGGAAAAGATGGGGCTGGATGTGCCGAGAATTACCCGCGTTTTCTTTGCTTTGCAGGATAAGGGTTATCCGGTCTCTCGTAATATATTTACAGTGGAGCAGGGAAAAGCGGAAATTACCCGCCTTTTGAAGGAAGGGGGGAAGAACCATGCTTAAAGATATTACTTTGGGCCAATATTTCCCCGTAAAATCCTTCATGCATGCCCTTGACCCGAGAATGAAACTTTTGCTTACTCTTCTTTATGTGGTAGCATTGTTTTTGGTTTCTGATTTTTGGGGATTTTTAGTGGCCGCTGTCTTGATTGGTTTGGTGGCTGCTTTTTCAAAAATCTCTTTGAAGGTTGTTTTTCGTGGGCTGAAACCTTTGGTTTTCATTATTATTTTTACCGCGTTCTTCAATGTGCTTTATGGTGGGGGAGAACCGCTCTTTCCGCAGATTGAATGGCTTGGATGGATTAAGGCGGATGGTGCCAAAAATGCCGCATTTATGATAATTCGTATTATTTTGCTGATTTTGGGTACCTCCTATCTTACCTATACCACCAGCCCCGTAATGCTGACGGATGCCCTTGAGCGTCTGATGCGTCCATTGAAGATCTTTCGCTTTCCGGTTCATGAACTGGCGATGATGATGACGATTGCTCTGCGGTTTATTCCGACATTGATTGATGAAACCGATAAGATCATCAATGCGCAAAAGGCCAGAGGTGCCGATTTTGAGACCGGTAATATTATTCGCCGCGCCAAGGCTTTGATTCCGATTTTGATTCCGCTTTTAGTCTCTGCATTTCATCGGGCGGAGGAATTGGCCGATGCAATGGAATGCCGTTGCTATCATGGCGGTGCAGGGCGGACTCGCTATAAAATCTATTCTTTTGGTTGGCGTGATTGGGTTGCACTTTGCGCGATGGTAATCTCCTTTGCTGCCATTATCATGTTGAGAATTTATTGAGGGATATGAATAAACGAATTCTATTAAAAATTCGATATAATGGTGCTTCATTTGTAGGCTGGCAGGTTCAAAAAAACGGCCGCTCCGTGCAGGAAACGATGCAGGATGCCCTTGAAAAAATCTACGGCTGCAGGCCGGATGTAACCGGCTGTAGCAGGACAGATAGCGGGGTGCATGCTCTGGAGTATTGCTTATGCTATGATCCTCCGCGCCCCATGGAAATCAAGCGGATTTTGCCGGCGCTGAACTCTGTTTTGCCCGATGCAATCAGCGTACGGGCGTGCAGTGAAGTAGAGCATGATTTTCACCCTCGATATCATGCAGTGGGAAAGGAATATATTTATCGCTTCTATGATGGATATGCTCCCGATCCCTTTAGAGATGGTTTTTCCTACCATGAAAAGCAGATTTTGAATGTGGAAAAAATGGAAAAAGCCGCAAGATATTTTGAGGGGAAGCATGATTTTGGGGCTTTTATGTCGGTTGGCTCTAAAATTGAAGATACCGTTCGCACGATGTACTATGCGGAAGTGAAACGTGATGGGGAAGAAATTGTCTTTCGTATTGCGGGAGATGGATTTCTTTATAACATGGTGCGGATCATGGCGGGTACGCTTCTTTTTGTCGGCCTCGGGAGAATGGATCCCGATGAGATGGAGGCAATTATTGAATCAAGGGATCGTGCTAATTGCGGAAAGACCATGCCTGCCTATGGGCTTTATCTGAACCATGTTTTTTATGATATAAAGGAGGTGGAAAAATATGCGCCGAAGAGATGAGATCTTGGAGCAGGAGGAAGTAGAAACTCCCGTTCAATCTAAATCAACAATTAAATATATTCGTTATCTCCTGCTTCTTTTAATGGTTATGGTTGCTTTGATTCTTCTGTTTACCAATCGTGAGCAGATCAATGGCGATAATTTCCGCCGCCTGATGGCAAAGATTAATATCGGCGTTTCTTCTGTGGCCACCGAGGATGGATATTTGAGATTCAATTCCGGTGAAACAGTCGTTTATAAAGATGGTTTTGCCAATGCAAGTGTGGAAAAATTATTAATCACCGATAAAAATGGGACAGAATTCCAAAATACGCCTCTTGGCTATCGTGCGCCCTGTATTTATGCCAATGAGCGCCATGTCTTGGTATATGATAGCGATGGAAGCGGCCTGATGGTGGCGGATTCCTTTTCTGTATTATTTGATAAGCAGATGGAAGATCCAATTATAACTGCCCGCATGAATGATAATGGATATTTAGTGGTTGTAACAGAGGGAGAAGGTTTTTTAGCCAAAGTCTATGTATATGATTCTTCTTTTAAGGAAATATACCGTTATCGCAGCTTGAATCGCTATATATTGGACGCTGCAGTTACAGAAGATAATAAATCGATAGCACTTTCTGCAATGAATATTGAGGGCAATGAAATTAAGCCTGAAATCCTTTATTTCCGCTTGGATAAGGAAAAGGTGCAATGGAGTGTCGCTTTCGAAGAGACGCCCTGCATACGGATTGTAACAAAGGATAACGGCACTATTTGCGGCCTTTTTTCGTGGGGGATGGTTTCTTTGAATAAAAAAGGAAAAGAAATCGGCAGATATTCCTTCGATAATCAAGTGCTGCAGTGCTATTCTTTGGATGATGACAGCAGAAATATATTTGTGGTATCTGCTTCAGAAAACGGAGATGCCAACGTGGTGATCTGCAATGAAAAGGGAAAGGTGAAAGATTCTTTTTCTCTCGATTACTATGGAATAGATGTTGATTATCATGAAGGGCGTATCGCCGTTTTGGGCAATATGAAATGCGGAGTATATAATTCCTTTGGCAAAAAGATTTGGGAGGATACTCCCGAGAGTGCAGAAGAGATTGCTTTTATGGGAAGAGGCGCTGTTGTAGTGGTAAGCGATACCGATTGCGTATATAATGGAATTAAATAGGAGTGATGTAGATGGCTTTGATTTTAGATTTATTGGTATTGGTAATTATTGGATTATCAATCTTTTTAGCCTATAAAAAAGGCCTGATTCGGACATTGTTTTCCTTAGTAGGGTTTGTTGTGGCGATTGTGCTTTCGGTGAATCTCTGCAAGCCTGTAGCGCATTGGCTGGATCGAGAATTTATCAATCCTGCGGTTAAAAATTTGGTTTTATCTGCTGTGAACGGGAATGATGCGATCAAAGATTATGAGCAAGCACTGGAAAAGGTAAATGTAGTTGATATTTTTCAAGAAATGCCTGATAGTTTGCGCGATTTTCTGGAAAACTTAAATGTGGATGTTGATGGAATTATCGCAAAGGCAGAGAAAAGTGAAAAAAATTCTACTGAAGCAAAAGTTCAATTGATTGATTCGGTTGCTGCCCCGATCAGTGCGGCAATCAGTAATACGATCGCGATGATTGGCTTGATGATGATCCTCTTTCTTTTGTTGCTGATTGCAACCAGACTTTTGGATGCGGTTTTCCGTGTGTTGCCTTTTGCCAAAAGTGTCAACAGTGTGGGTGGAATCATATTTGGATTGATTAGAGGGCTTTTGTTTGCAATCATCTTCTGCGCGGTTGTTTATGGGCTTTCTCGCGGCAATGTTTTGATTACATCTGAAACGATTGGCGAGACCTTTATTGTGAAGACAGTCAATGAATTTAACCCTATTTTAAGTGTGTTTTAGGTTAGGAGCTACTGAATGCTTTGTGTAAAATGTAAAAAGAGAACGGCTGTTGTTTTTGTCAGCCGTATGGACGGTAATAATAAGCCTGTGAATGAGGGCTATTGCTTGCGGTGCGCAAAAGATATGGGCATCCCTCAGGTAAATGAAATGATCAAAGGGATGGGAATGACCGATGAGGATCTGGAGCAATTTGCTGATGAATTCGATAACATGAGCGAGCAGCTTGGCCTGAATGATGATGGCCTTGATTCTCAAATTGCGCCCTCTATGCCTCCCTTTTTCAGCAAACTCTTTGGAAAAGGTGAAGGGGAAGATCAGCCGGCTTCTGAGCAAACCAATGAGCGAGGAAAAGAAAAGAAAAAGGATAAAAAGCGCAAGATGCTGGATCAGTTTGGCGTCAATCTTACCGCAAAAGCGCGTAAAGATGAGCTGGATCCGGTAATCGGCCGTGCGATGGAATTGGAGCGTTTGATTCGTATTTTGAATCGTCGCACTAAAAATAATCCTTGCCTGATCGGAGAACCGGGTGTTGGTAAAACGGCGATTGCAGAAGAGTTGGCCTCCAGAATTGCGCGAGAAGATGTCCCTGCTAAGCTGCAGGGAAAAGAGGTTTATCTGCTTGATCTTACAGCCCTTGTGGCCGGCACTCAATTTCGCGGTCAATTTGAAAGCCGTATTAAAAACCTCATTTCAGAAGTAGTTTCTCTTGGGAATATCATTTTAGTGATTGATGAGATTCACAACCTTGTGGGAGCAGGGGACAGCGATGGCTCGATGAATGCGGCCAATATCTTAAAGCCTGCTTTATCCAGAGGGGAGATTCAAGTAATCGGTGCGACCACCCTGAAGGAATATCGCAAGCATATTGAAAAAGATGCTGCATTGGAGCGGCGCTTTCAGCCTGTATTGGTGGAGGAACCCTCTTTGGAAGATACCATTGAGATCTTGAAGGGGCTTCGGCCGAAATATAGTGGTTATCATCATGTTACCGTGCCGGATCATTTGTTGGTTCAAGCGGCGCAAATGTCTGAGCGTTATATTACCGATCGCTTCCTTCCGGATAAGGCGATTGATCTTTTGGATGAGGCTTGCAGTGGTGCTTCTTTGGAAAATAAAGCGCAAAATGATTTGATTCGTACGCAAAGAAAGCTTACGGATATTGAAGCGAAGCTGAACATTCTTTCCGAAGCGGAAAAGAATGAAGAAGTATATAAAGAACTGGCAGAGCTAAATAGCGAGAAGTGCCGCCTTGAATCTATGATGACAGAATTGGTGGCAATTGAAGATCCGGTGCTGACCTTTGATCATCTTGCATATGTATTGGAATTGTGGACAGGAATTCCTGCATCAAAAATTAAGCAGCAGGAATTTGAAAAGCTCAACCAACTTTCCGATGTTTTGAAAAACCGTATTGTCGGTCAGGATGACGCAATCGATAGCGTGGTTCGTGCTATCAAGCGTCGTAGAGTAGGAGTATCGGTTTCCCATAGCCCAGCGTCGTTTATTTTCACCGGTCCGACCGGAGTGGGGAAGACAGAGCTTGTGCGCCAACTCTCCATCGCTTTATTTGATAGTGTAGAAGCGTTGGTACGTGTAGATATGAGCGAATATATG
>JAZMZQ010000062.1:0-7276 GCA_045586045.1 Eubacteriales bacterium | reverse complement strand
AATTTATAAGTAGTAACCTCACTTGCGTTACCGGTACGGGGTTTACCAACTAGCATCCCATAGTGGCCCTTCACTGTGCCGGAGCCATCCAGAGTAGAGCCGATAACCGAGCATCCGGAAATATTGATATTCGCATTGCTGCCGGTAATGGCATAACGGCCAAGCACAAATGCCACAACCTCAACATCTGCTTTTACTTTAATAGAGCAGCCATCAAAATGAATATTGCTGATATCCAAGGTGGTGGCAGAGCCGGAAGGCATACCGGGATTACTATGACCGACACCGTAAAGCATTGCAGCACAGCCTTCGTTAACGCCTATATGGCAGTTTACAAAGGTCAGGTTCTTAATCGACTTAATCTGCGCCACAGCACCGTATGCGTTGTTGAAGAAGCCGCGGGTGGTAATTGCCGAAACAGTTCCGTCTGCCGCAATACCCCAATTTTCAATCTTATGGCCCTGACCATCAAAGGAAGCCTTCAAGCCCTGAATACCATTGAAGGTGGAGCCCTTCATATCCAGATCTGCGCCCAGATAAAGGGTCTGATTTGTCTCAAATGAGCCCACATTGGCCTTTACAAACTCAAGCCCTGCAACATCCTTGATCACATAGCCGGCGACTCCGGGATAGAGTGCCATATCCGTAACCAAAGGCAGATTGGGATATGCAGCGTAGCCCCAGTGATCCAGCTCATCCGCAAGAGCCTGAAGCGCTGCAACATTCACGGAAGAATCATTTAATGCAGCCTCGGCCTCAGCCAATTTTTCTTCAAGGCCTTCGGCATAATATTTCAGCTCTTTTCCTTCATAGCGAGCGATGGCCTCTTTCAGATCGATACGCGCGATGATCAACTCATCTACATCTACCTCAAAGACCAGATCTTTTCCATCCATGGGAACCGGATAGAATTCATCGGTAATTTCCGTGCCGTTCAAATAGAATTTAGCATGATCGTCCCCATCGATAAAGAGGGGAACAAGGGTACCGCCTTCTGCATATTTGGTCTGAAGAAGCGTGCCGTTGGAGCGCATTTTCATATCCACTCTGCGCATGGACTGACCTTTGCTTACGGCCTTCACCAAATTTCCCTTATTATCAACCGTCCAGTAAAAATCGCTATCGCCTACCGCTGCTTTGGAAATCGCCCATGCAGCCGCTTTCATTTCGGTGCCGGGATCTGCGGGGGAGAGAGAAAGGTTCTCATTTTCGGTGGCAACAGCCTTCAAAGGAGAATCGCAAAAGATATCCTCTACGGTCGTCCGAGTACCTCTATTCAGCAAATAGAGCCCGCTCTTGATCTCGGTAACAACGGTTTCACTCCCTACCTTTTCGGTAGTGATAGCCTTATGGCCGGAAAGAGCAACGCCTTTCACGGTTACGATGCTGCTATCCGCCTTACCCAGCAAAGCCGCAGATTTTACGGGTTTGTCAGTCAGATCGGTAATATTATTCAGCAGGGCTACGGCGCTGATATTTACGATCGTATTGGAGCCGCTGGCCTCAGCAGTACCGATAAGCATACCGTTGCCTTCTTTATCGGCAGCCTTGGTAAACTTCAGGGTATTGCCCTCAAGCAGGCAGTTATTGATATTATAAACCATCGGCGCACTATTGCCGCGGGGCTTTCCGATCAAAAGAGCCGCATGATCGGCACCGGCAACAACCTTGGAATTTTTTACGGTAATATTGGTTGCATTCAAAGTGGCCGCTCTGTCGCTCACAGTATGACGGCCGACCAACAAGGCGATACACTCCGGAGCGCCCGTTGCAGTCATGGAGCAATTCTCGAAGGTAACATGATCGACGGTGAATGTATCCGGAAGGGTTGAATAGCCGGGGTTGTCATGATCTGCTGTATAAAGCAAAGCCGAGCTGGTTTCACCATTCTTGGTATGGCAATTTTTCAGCTTCAGGTTTTTGATGGAATTCATACCGACAGCAGTCTCCCCGCCCTTGCCTTTGGCAAAGAACATGGCTCTTGTATTGATGGGGGAGGCTTCAGTACCCCAATTACGGATGGTATGCCCATGACCATCGATGGAAAAGCCGGGATTGATAAAGCCTGTAAAAAGGCTTCCGGCGAGATCAATATCAGCAGTCAGATGGATGGTAATATTGGATTTTCTGAATTGATCTGCATTATCATTCAGATACATCCAATCCTCCAGGCTGGAAACCCGATAATGATTCAGCGTTGCTTCCGCCCCTTCACCCACGTTCGTAACAGGCGCATAATTAAGAGCCTCTTCCTCGGCTGCTGCAGGCAAGCAGAATACAGCCATTGAAGAGAGTATCATACAGATTGTTACGATCATGGAGATCATCCGTATTTTCTTAGTGAACATCTTTCATGTTCCTCCTTCGCAGATGTTATAATCATTCGAAAAGGCCGCTTTGACCTCAAGAGATTATTATACAAGGATATTGTAGCATATAAATATAAGAATTGAAACCACCTTATGTTGTTTTTTTAGCACTATTTGTGAATTTTTTTATAAATAAAAGAGTGCGCCTGCAGGCGCACTCTTTGATCGCTTTATTTGTTGATTTTATTTGCGCATGAGTTCTCTCAATGCCCAAGCTGCATCGGATGTATCGACAACGCCGTTGCCGTTTACATCGGCAGCTGCATCCAAGGTAATATTCTCGCCGTTGGCTTTCCGAAGCATGCAGATGACATCGGCAAGGGTTACATCCTTATCGCCGTTGGCATCGCCCCACGGATAAGCAGCCACTTTGATGGGATTTTCGCTGCTGGCAAAGGTGATCGGCGCAGAGCCGGTCGCACCGTCGGGGATATAGATGGCATCCAGCGGGCTTACTTTCACTACGCTTTCGCCGCCATCCACATCCTTCGATACCTTGAAGGTAATGGTTGCCACATTCGTGCCGTCGGTGATATTCTCCGGCCAGATGAAGGCGATTTTTTGCGCACCGGCGTTATTTCCGATTGCGTTGGCAAGGCCGCCCTTCTTCGCTTGAACGCCCACATACTCAAATACATTGGAATCATATTCGATCTTCAATGCCATACCGCTGACACCGGTTGCGGGAATCCCTGCAAGGTTTACGGTGAACTCCACTTCCTCGCCGGCATGAGCTACGGGAGCAGAGAGGATCAGCATCGGCTCTGTATACCTATCGATGGATTCGGTCTCGTAATTGCCGCAGATACATTCTCTGCGCTTCTCGCCCTCTTCATCATGGGTAGGATACTTTACAACCTCCCATGCGCCGAAACGGCAAGATTCCAAATAAGAATCTCCGCAGATGACGCAATACCTGCGATGCTCATTATTCTCCGCCTTCTCCACAGCGTATTCGCAAGCGACCATCTTATCTGCACCGCAGATGCAGGAGAGAAGGTGGGTACCCCCTACTTGGATTTCAGGGTTATTGAACTGGCAATTCTCGGTAAATTTACGGCCGCAAATGCAGGTGGTAGAATGGGTCTCATCTCCATTATCAACCCAATTGCCATCGTTGGTGCAAAGCAGCGTTTGCTCGCCTGCGTTGCAAGCGGAGCAGCTCCAGCTATGGGTATTCCCATCTGCATCGGGGGTATAGGTAAGGGTGCCGGTATGTCTGCAACCTACCGTGAGAGCGATCTCCACATCGGTGCCGTTCATCGTCAGCACATTGTTGAATTCACCGCTGACCGTTGCATTTCCGATGACAACCTCAACATCCGATACATCATAGGTATCATACTTCACCTCAAAGGTAGCATTACCGTTGACATATCTTACATCGATGACCTCATCATCTACCGTCAAGGTCAGTTTGCAGACAGCATTGGCTTCATTGCCGTGAACCGTATTCCCTTCATCATCAAGCGTCCAATAAACGGGAGCCAGATTGTTGTAATCATATCTGTTCTTATTCATGGTATATGCCATGAAGCCGCTATCGTACTCTTCGCGCGTAAGGGTATGATTTTCGCTGCACTCTACAATTTCAGCAGAGGGATGGGTTTTATACTGATAAATCAGATAGTTCTCGATCGAATAGGTATTCTGATAGGGGGTGCTTGCAGCGGTAGCCTGATTCTGATAGCTGCCGCCTTGGCCGATTGCCGCATTATAATTTGCAGCAGGGGAAGAAGCAGGCAAGCTATAGCAGTTATAGAAGCGGCCGGTACCATTGGAAGCATATGCATCCAAGCCGTGCGCATAGGAGGAATTACCGGAGACAGCGCCCAAGTTATAGCATCCGTAAAGAACACCTGCGCCACGGCCGACAATACCGCCGATACGGGATACATGGTTCTTATTAGAGGCTTTAACAGACATCGCATTCCAGCAATTTTCGATCAAGGAGCCGCTCTCGGCAACACCGGCAAAGGAGCCGACACCCTGATCCTGAGAGCAGACCTTCTTGACATCAATTGCGCCGCTGGCAAGACCCACATTGCGAATAATACCGCCGTTGCCCAAGTGCGCTACCAGACCGAAACTATTATCGTATACGACTGTGCCGCCGTCCTGACTGCCAAATCCGTTGGGATCGGTCATATCCATCTTGAAGTTATAGAAATTATAGCCATGGCCATCTACCAAACCAACAAAGGTGGCGCCAAAAGCCAAGGGCTTTACGGAAGTGCCCTGCATATCGATATGATTGGTCAGATGCAATCTCAAATTAATTGCTTCTGTAGGAAGCATATTGGTTGCATAAACCCAATCTTCCTTGGTGCTGACAGCCCAATCGGTGAAATTATATTCTGCCAGTTCTTCATAGCGGGAAATAGGAGGCAGATAGGGATATTCCGCCCAAAGATCGCCCTTCTTGACAGCCTCTTTTGCTTCATCAAAGGCTGCTGCCACTTCATAAAGAGCATCCCGCTTTGCAGCATCATCTGCTGCGGCTTGAACCTTCTGCAGAGCGTCATTCAGCTTTTGAATATACGCGCCGCCGCTTTCGCCGAAGGTATCGACAAAATTCTCGGCTTCGCCCAGATAAGAGGTATCGGGCCGATCCATATAATACTTGATGGTTGTATAATCGTCATTGAGGACAACCGGATTCGGCGTGCCGTTTTCCAGCAAATAACCCGGCAGATCATCCGGCCCGATCACATAGGAATGGCCTTTATAATAATAGTAACGATCGGCAGGCCCATAAGGAACAGCCTCTGTATTGCCCAAGGAGGGGGCGATATATCTCTGGATCAGCAGGATCACCGGCCGCCGGCTCTCATCGAAGCTGCGGACCAATTTTGCCTTGCCGCCGCTTTCGCCGACTGTCCAGAAAATGCTCAGATCCTCGCCCAGAAGCTTAGAAGCCTCGTTCAACTTCTGCGCTGTCTCGATCTTATGGAACTCTTCGGGAAGGATACGAAGCTGAATCTCGTCTTTTGCCACAGGGTTGCCTTCCTCTGTCTGCGCAACCTGCGCACCCGAAGGTGCTACCCAATATACATTGGAGTATTTATTAACAGAAACGGTGGCGCCGGTGGGGTGAGAGCCGATTGCGCGGGCCACATAAGAAGCACCGTTGAATACATTGGTTACCGCGGTCTCACTCCAGCAATTCTTAGCAGTAACCGCGTCGCCCCAAAGGCGGCCGACCAGACCGCCATTATTATTATCATTGGTGGCTGTTTTTGCGATAATGCGGATCTCACCGGTTACCGATACATCCTGAAGATAAGCGCTGCCGTTCACACGCTCAACCAGCAAGGCGGGATAGGTATATCCCGCAGTGGCTACTGCCTTATAATATTGATCATAGCAGGCCTCCGCATTTTCCAAAGAGAAGTTCTTCAAAGAGCCGCCGTTGATCTCGCAGATCAATCCGCCCATGGCATTGGCATGAGCGGCAGGAAGATAGGTATAGGACTTCCAATTATAGAGGGTATGATCCCGACCGTCGATATTGTAGTTCACCGTACTATTGGCGCCGATCGGCACGTAGTACGCTATATCGGCAAGGGTAAGATCATCCATGTTCACATCTTGGGTAAAGACAACCTCGGCTACACCGAAATTGCTGCTGATGGAATTGAAGCCGGCAAAGAGGGTGAAGATAAAGAGATCATCTGCGCTTGCAATTTCGATCGGAGCACCGCTGAAATTCAAGGTGCCGTTTTTATGAGCGCCTGCAGAGATCTTGGCAAAAAGCGCATTTTCCTCTGCCCAATCATTGCATGCTACGTTCTTTGCGCCGAAGGCAGCCAGACGCTTGGCTACTACTGCGCCGTTCTTCGTATAGGTAAGGACAGGATAGCCTGCCTCGGAATATTCATATGCCACATTATAATCTTCGGAGTCGGAGGAAATATTTTTATTAAGGTCGTTATGGAGTTCGGGAAGATCCTCGGCGGTGATTACTGCAGCACCGTCGCAGGCATTCTTTGCCACTTCCTTACCCAATGCCCAGCCGGGCTTGCCGATACTATTGAGGTAATAGTTATCCGCACTCTTGGCGGAGGTGGCAATTTCTTCATTATGAATCCGCATAATTGCCCCAAAATAATCAATAGAGGAGGAATCAAGGCCTTTGAATCCATCGACCAAAGTACCTGCGCTATAGCTATTATTCACGGTAAAATCGCTTCCGCTTTGGCGAACCACACCAACCAAGCCTGCTGCGGCATTTTGGTTGTTGTAGACCAAGCCTAAGTTATAGCAGTTTTTAAGGGATGCTTTTCCATCAAGGACCGCACCAACCAAGCCGCCCGTACCATCCGAGCCGCCGCCGATAACGGTAGCCGCATTCCAGCAGTTGATCAGCTTGGTATCGCCATGAGCAAGGCCCACAATGGAGCCGGTGCGATCCGCGCCGACAATAAGGCCGCTTGCAATGCCCACATTCTTGATGGTCGCATTATAGCAATTGGCGAAAAGGCCCACACCATAGGCAGAGCCGATATACATATGGAGATCGGTAAAGACATAGCCGTTGCCGTCGAATGTCCCGCGGAAGGTGTAAAAGTCTTTATTATAAGTAAGCTCCGCATTGGCTTCGCTATCGATATCATTCAGAGAGGGAGCGCCGATTCCCGCAAAGGGAGTGCCGCTCATATCGATATCATTGGCCATCGTAAAGGTATAGCCTTCCATTTTGCTCTTTCTGGCTACCTGCTTAGCGATGATTTCCATACCGGCACGGTTGGTTACTTTATATGCCTTGACAGCACCATCAAAACCATCCTTGATATCGGGCAACGCCGATACATCGGTAAGACCCTTGCTGGGCACGATCTCATCATAGTTGCTTACTGCAGCTGCGGGCAGGCAGAAGCTTGCCATCAGCGAAAGAAGCATACATA
>JAZMZQ010000061.1:0-3622 GCA_045586045.1 Eubacteriales bacterium | reverse complement strand
CTTCAATATAAGTGGGATTGAGGCTTTTTTCATTTCCGGTGGCAATATCGCAATCCATTTTAACCCCGTCGGGAATGTTGCTGACCTCTATTCTATCAATGAATTCTCGGATGTCAACTTCCTTTTCACTACGCTTGGTTTTCTTCAGCACGGGGAGAGGTTCTTCAAAAGCTTTTTGGATGATTTTTGCATCCCTTTCGGTTTTCAGCTCAATCTCATAGGTGGCGGCGGTGATCTTTTTGAAAGCATTTTCAGCGGGATAAATATCGAGAATTTTCAAAGATTCCGGAAAGGCTCTCTTCAGCGCCTCGGGATCGAAATCCTCTCCCTCCGTAATTCTGAAATCAAAGAGCTCGCCTTGGCTTTCAAAGCCCAAAGAGAGAGGTTGAGCGAAGATGCAATAGGGATGGGGGCTGAAGCCGCCGGTGCTCCAATAGGGGATTCCGCTGCGCCGAAGGGCCCGCTGCACACTACGCTGCAGATCCAGATGTGAAAAATAGATGGCATCGCCTTTTTTGCAAAATTGCACTCTCATATCCTTAAACATCGCATTTTCTCCCGATCATGGTATTGGCACCGCACCCGCTGCAGGATTCTTTGCAGTTGGGGGTTGTCTGCCCTTGATAAGCCTTTTCCGCCTCTCTTTGCAGATAGGCCTTGCTTACGCCGATATCAATGTGATCCCAGGGCAGAATCTCATCAAAGGATCGCTTTCTCAGCGAATAAAAATCGCCGTCCACCTTGCATGCCTTGAAAGCATCGGCCCAGCGTTGATAATCAAAATGCTCGGTCCATGCGTCCAGCCTCCCGCCGTTTTTTGCCACCTCTTCCAATACAGGGGCTAAGCGGCGATCGCCACGGGCAAGAATTGCTTCCAAAAGGGAAGTTTTGCAATCGTGGTAGCTTAAGGTTACCTGCTTGGTTTTTATTCTGCTGCGCAGATAATCCTGCTTGCGATGAATCTCCTGCTCGCTGTTTTGCGCCTCCCATTGGAAGGGGGTAAAGGGCTTGGGAATAAAGGTGGCAAGGCTCAGCGCGATTTTAATATAGCGATTGCGCTTGCTTTTATCGGTATCATAAAAATAGCCGATAATTTTATCTGCCATAGAATTGATGGCGGCAATATCCTCATCGGTTTCGGTGGGCAGCCCCATCATAAAATAGAGCTTGACCGAAGAGTTGCCGTTTTCAAAAGCAATGCGGCAGCTTTTTTCAATATCTTCCTCGCTTACATTCTTATTGATCACATCCCGCATCCGCTGGCTGCCTGCCTCAGGGGCAAAGGTGAAGGTGGATTTTCGCACTCCTGTGATCTTGGCGGCAAGTTCTTTAGAGAAGTTGTCCACCCGCAAAGAGGGCAGGGAAAGATTGATTCCGCGGGGCTCGGTATAGCGGATCAGCTGATCCACCAAGGATTCAATTTCAGGATAATCGCTGGAGGAAAGAGAGCAAAGGGAGAGCTGCTCATAGCCGGTGTTCTCTAAAAGGGTGCAAGCATCCTTGACCAATGTATCGGCAGATTTGCAGCGGATGGGCCGAAAGAGCATCCCCGCTTGGCAGAAGCGGCAGCCACGGATACATCCGCGAAAAAGCTCGATGGTTACCCGATCATGGACTGCCTCTGTAAAGGGAAGCATCTGCTCCTTGGGGTAATAGGTTTTATTGAAATCTTTGATGATTCGCTTTTTGATTGTGGCGGGAACATCTTCAAATTTCGGAGTAAAGGAGGAAATGGTGCCGTCCTCATGATAAGTAACCTCATAAAGGGAGGGGACATAAAAGCCCTCCATTTTGGCAACCTCTCTCAAAAATTCTTGGCGGCTTAATCCCTTGGCTTTTGCCTCTCTTAATTTTTGGGCAAGCTCAGGCAGTGCCTCTTCTCCTTCTCCGATGCTGAAAATATCAAAGAAGGGGGCAAGGGGCTCCGGATTATAGGCGCAGGGCCCGCCGCCCACAACGATATTCTGCAGCCCCTCCCGCTCCTCGCTGCGAAGCGGGATTCCGCCAAGCTCCAGCATATTGAGGACGGTAGGATAGCACATTTCATATTGCAAGGTAAAGCCAATCAGATCAAATTCATCCAAAGAGGTATGGCTTTCCATGGAATAGAGGCGGATATCCCGCTTTCTCATCTCTTCTTCCATATCCGGCCAAGGCTGGAAAAACCGCTCGCACCAGGTCCCTTCTTGCTCGTTGAGGGCTCCATAGAGAATGCGAAGCCCTAAATGGGACATCCCGATATCATAGATATCCGGAAAGCAAAAGCCGAAGCGGATGTCAACCTTTGATAGATCCTTGATGGTGCAGCCGATTTCTCCGCCCACATAACGGGCAGGCTTCTGCACCTTCAATAAAAAATCTTTGAATTCTTCAGTGTTATACGTCATGGATATTCTCCTTTGGATTGGGCTGCAGTTAATGCTGCCAAATAAATACAAATCAGCAACAGGGAAAAATTATAACCGCTGGAAAGAAATTGCCAAAAGGCCGCCGCCAGCAGGGGCAGGATGGCGCAAAGCCCTGCAATTTGCAGGATTTTGCGGCGAACGGCAGATTCATAGCGGGGCGCAAGAAGGCAGGAGAGCATTCTGCCGCCGTCCAGCGGATAGATGGGTAAAAGATTGATGAGCGCTAATAGCAGATTGGAAAAAGCGCAATACCATAATCCTTTTGATTTGCCGATCAAAGCAAAAATGATAAAAAGAAAAAACATTAAAAGATTGATAAGCGGCCCTGCTGCCGCTGCAAAAAACTCTTGGCCGTAGGAAAGCCCGTCAAAGCGGATCTCAAAGCCTTGTCCCATGCTGCGAAGCTTCTCGGCACGCCCGCCGAAGTGCCGGATGGCAAGCAGATGCCCTGCCTCATGAATCATCGAAAAGCCAACCACCCATAATGGGTAAAAGGATCCTTGAATCAGGCAGTAGGAGAAGGCAATCAAAAGTAAAAGGGGAGAGGGTTTAATGATTGCCATCTTGCTTGGTCAGCGCATCATTTACGGTCTTTTCAATATCGATCTCTTGGCTGCTCTGATTCCATACAGCGGCAACCTCCTCCCTCCAACCAAGAAGGGTATCCTTCGCATCTTCAAAGGAAAAATCCTTCTGCGTAGAAAGATAAAAGCCACCTGCAAAGAGAAAGAGCAGAATAATGAGTAAGGTGATCCATTTGCTTCCCTTTTGAGGGACGGGGGCTTCAAATTCGGTCCGCCGTAGCTGCCGTAAGGAATCTCTTGTGTATTCTTCCATTTTCTTCATCTCCTTTTTATATAAGAGTATGAAGAATATGCCGAAATTAGAATCATTATATAAAAGAAACGAATCTTTGTCAAATAGATTCAATATAGAACTGCACGAAGGGCAATATCACTCGCTGTAAGGCGAATACAGCTGAAAAAACTCCTTGAGAAAAAGGCGGGTTGTCATAAGGATATCTTGAACATCCGATGAAACAAGCCGATTGACGAGTGCCAATAGCATAAAATAGATTTATTGTATGCGAACGCTATAATACTAATGTAAATTTAATCAAGGCGAAGCCTTGTATGTAATCCGACGAAGTCGGGATGGAATCATTTTCGCAAGAAAATGGATGGAATCAATCCGAAGAAAATACACCTGCGGTG
>JAZMZQ010000060.1:0-24493 GCA_045586045.1 Eubacteriales bacterium | reverse complement strand
GCTCACCCAACTGCAGCTGGCAGACAGGCTGGGAATCACCGATAAGGCGGTATCCAAATGGGAGCGGGGCATCGCCATGCCCGATACGTCCATTATGCTGGAATTGTGTGAGATCCTGCAAATCAATGTAAATGAATTATTAAGTGGGGAGAAAATCAGTATGGAAAATAAAAATCAAAAAAATGAAGAGCTGATGCTTAATCTGGCGAAGGAGATCGCCCAAAAGGACAAAACCATCTGGACGACCATGTGGGTCATTATGGCGGTGAGTATACTGGGGTTGCTTGGAGGCTGCGCCGCCGTATTTTTCTTTGTGCCGGAAGGGATCTGGCAGGCGGTATCTGTCATTGGGATCTGCATTCTCTTTTTATTGCCCTGTTTTTACGCATTGAAGCTGGAGGTCAGCGTAGGCGCCTATAAATGCAAAAACTGCGGACATGAGATCGTGCCCACCTATACGCAGGCATTGAATGCCATGCACGCCGGAACCACCCGCTACCTGAAATGCCCCCAATGCGGCAGGCGCACCTGGTGCAAAAAAGTATTGAAGAAATGACATCGAACACCTAAAAAAGTGCCTCTGAGGAAGGATTTCGTCCTCAGAGGCACTTTTTGTATCCGATCCGGTTTGGGGAATTGCGGGGTGCAGTTTTGTATGCACATTATTCCGACAATCTGCCTTCCCATTTTTTGCGATACTGCATGGGGGTTAGACCGAATTTTTTATGAAATCGCTTGATAAAGTAGGCACAATCGGAAAATCCGCTGTGGAAGCAGGTATGCTGCACGCTATGGCCGGAGCGTAATAGTTTTTTGGCCTCCGAAAAGCGGCAGGATTCAATATACAGGGAAGGGGAGGTCTGGAAATAGTTTGAAAAATAGCGGTTGAGGGTACTGCAGGAAACGTGCGTTGCCTTGCCAAGGGCCGCCACATTGAAGGAGGCCTCTTGGAAGTGGCGAGAAACATAAAGCAGGATCTCGGTGAAGCGGACCGGTAAGTTTTGCGCGGCATTTGCAACCTGCTTACCGGTGAGAATTAAATCGAGGATCGCAAAAAAATGGTGGGCAACGCGAAATTGCAATTCGTTTTCCGCGTGTTGGAATTGATACAATTCAAAGCAGTGTTCAATCAGTTGCTCTTTCTCTTCATCGGATAAAACCAGCAGCGGCTGATCGGAAAAACGGGAGAAAAGCAACTCCTCGGACAAAGAAAAATCCTTAAACCAGATGCAAAAATGCTCATGAATACAATCTTCATGATAAAGGCAACGGTGGAGCTCATTGGGGGCGGTGAGGATCACATCGCCTCGTTGGATGGGGAAAATTTGGTTCCCGACGCGGAAGGATACATCTCCGCTCAGATTAACATAGATCTCATAGAAATCATGAAGATGATCGGCATCGTGCCAGACATCATTGACGGTTGTGAACTGCTTTTCATAGCGAATTTCCATCGCGATTGGCTCATGGCTGAAAAGAAATGGAAGCGGCTGAGGAACGTAGGACATGAAAGGATCCTCCAAGTGATATAAAAATTATATTTTTTGGAATATATGTTATATAAATAGGAAAAATATGGTGCTATAATGGTAGTATAGCATGGATCATTATATTTGTAAATAATGAATAGGGGGATTTTATGAAAGCGTTGGTTAAAACAAAAAAAGGGGAAGGGTTTTTAGAAATTCAGGATCGCCCGATTCCTCAATTTGGCGATGATGAAGTATTGATTCGGGTGGCCTACAGCGGCATCTGCGGCACGGACATCCACATTCTTCATGATGAGTTTGCATATTATCCGCCGGTTATTTTAGGGCATGAGTTTTCCGGCGAGGTGGTAGAAATCGGCAAGTCGGTAACTGCTTTTGAAAAAGGAGATTATGTGGTAGGTGAGCCGCACAATCTTGCTTGCGGAAAATGCTATCTTTGCCGAAACGGCCACATCCAGAATTGCATGGATAAGCGGTCCATCGGCTGGGGAATTGACGGCTCTTTTACTTCCTATTTGGTGATGCCGGAAAAACTTTTGCATAAAGTCCCTGCGGGGGTATCTCTGAAGGCGGCAGCCATGGCAGAGCCTGCGGCAATTGTAGCCCATCAGCTTCTTGAGCGTGCGCGGATTACGCCCGGTGATCAAGTTGTCATTATGGGTGTGGGGCCCATTGCTTTGCTGGCGGCCCAGATGGCTCGTATTGCAGGGGCAGAAAAAATCATTTTGTGCGGCTGTACCAATGATATTCCCTATCGCTTGAAAATTGCCAAAGAGCTGAATTGCTATGATCGCTTTATTGATGTGTTGCAGGAGGATGCTGCGGCAATCATTATGAAAGAGACAAAGATCGGCGCAGATGTTGTGGTGGAAGCATCCGGAGCGGGCAGTGCCATCTGCACCGCCATCAAGGTGCTGAAAAAGCGCGGCTTGCTATGCGCCATTGGGATGACAGCGCGGGAGAAGGTCGAGATTCCTTGGAACGAAGCCATGATGAAGGTGCTGGATCTTCAGTTCAACATGAGTTCCAGCTACAATGGTTGGAATATGGCGCTTTCCTTGCTTGGCAGCGGCAAGCTGCAGGTGGAGCAGATGATCGGGGTACGCCCCTTGAATGAATGGCAGCAAGCCTTTGCGGATGTGGAAAACGGAAAAGCAATGAAGCTGCTTTTGACGCCGATGGCCGATTGATGAAAAAGAAAGGACAACAGAACGATGAATATTAGTTTTAAGGATAAGGTTATTGTCATTACCGGTGCATCCGGCGGCATTGGCCAAGGGATGGTGCGGTTATTTACCGCAGAAGGTGCGAAGGTCGTTCTTTGCGCCAATGTGGGTGCAGAGGAGACGGCGGAAAAATTCCGCGGGGATGGATTTGAAGCCTATGGATATACGCTGGATATTACCGATCGGGAGAATGTCCGCAATATTATGGGTGAGATTGCAAAGACCTTTGGAAAGATCGATGTCCTCGTCAATAATGCAGGCATCAATGTTGGCCCCGATCAAAGAAAATTTGTAAACGATTTTTCCGATGAATGGTGGGATAAGATTCTGGATGTGGATCTTACCGGCACCTATAATTGCACAAAGGAAGCGGTTCCCTTTATGCCGGAAGGCTCTTCGATTGTCAACATCAGCTCAATTGTTGGCCTTGTCCCGCTGCGTAATCAATGCGCTTTTGCTGCGGCAAAGGCCGGCGTGAATAATTTTACCCAAGCAATTGCCATGGAGCTTGCACCGAAGAAAATTCGCGCAAATGCCATCTGCCCCGGAACCATCGGCATTGCGATTACCAACGAGCTTTGGAAAGAGGATAGCGTGATGCAGGGCTTGCTCAGCCATATTCCCATGGGCCGCCAAGGAACTCCGGAGGAGATTGCCAATGCTACAGCGTTTATTGCCTCCGATGCGGCAAGCTATATCACCGGTGCGGTACTCCCTGTAGACGGCGGTTGGACCTGCGGCGGCTTTGCAAGAAATTTTTGATAACGAAATTTTTGATAACGGAGGAGATCCTATGAATCAATTTGCATCAGAAGTAGCGGCTAAAATGATTCCTTGCGATAAAATCGGTGTTTTCTTTCTTGGTCAAGCCGGTTTTTTATTAAAAACACCCAATAGCAAGCTGATCGCCATTGATCCTTATCTTTCCAACTGCTGCGAGCGTTATTTCGGCTTTAAGCGCCTTATGCCTCGTATTTTGGAGCCCGGCGAGCTTTCGATCGAAACTTTGCTGGTTTCCCATGCCCACTACGATCATTTTGATCCCGACAGTGTGCCGGCGATTCTTTCCGACGGAAAAACCGCGCTGATCGGTGCAAAGGATGTGGAGGCGGAATGCGAGCGGCTGGGCTTAAGCGAAAATATCGCCTATTTATCCTGCGGTGAATCGGCGGTGCAGGGTGCGCTTAAAGTAACCGGTGTTCCTTGTGATCACGGGGAGCTTGCACCGGATGCTCTTGGCTTGCTGATCGAAATCGGCGGCAAAAAAATCTATTATATGGGGGATACAGCCTATCGGCCCGATTATCTGGAGAATCCCGCGCTGCAAGGGGTAGACCTTTTGCTCCTTCCGATCAACGGAAAGTTTGGAAATCTCAATGAGCGGGAGGCGGCGCAGGTAATCAAGGCGTTGAAGCCTCAATTGGCTGTACCTTGTCATTATTGGAATTTTGCGGAGCATGGCGGCAACCCCGGTGCCTTCCAAGAAGAAATGGAAAGAATTGCGCCCGACTGCCCCTATTTGCTCATGCGGCAAGGGGAAGGAATCTTAATCTGATGATTTATCAAACCAAATATAAAGACAGAGAGGCCATTGCGGTGGAGACCGCCTGCCTGACGCTTCTGATTCTCCCGCTGGACGGGGCTAAGCTGGTTTCTCTGAAGCGAAAAGCAGATGAAAAAGAATTGTTGGTAACAAAACCGGGGGAGACCTATAACGTATTATCCTATGAGGGTAGCTATGTAGAGAGCGAGTGCAGCGGGTTCGACGATATGTTTCCTACCGTTGATCCCGAAACGGTTGAGGGGATCCCCTATCCCGACCATGGAGAATGTTGCAGACTCCCTTATGAGGCGACGATTGCAGAGGATCAACTGATATTGAAAGCAGAATCCAAGTTGTTTTCTGTTACTTATGAAAAAAGAGTCTATGCAGCCGGTGATGATACGATCTGCCTGGATTATCGGATTGAAAATCATCAAAACACTCCGCTGCCCTTCTTATGGGCAGGGCATATTATGCTGGCGGGGGAGGAAGGGATGCGCGTCTTGACTCCCTTTGCGGAAGGCACCCCCACCGAGATGATGTTTATCGATCCCAATACCGCAAGGGCGGATGGGCTGCCTTATGATCGGCTGATGAAGCATGAGGCGGGCAGAGGAGTGGCTTATAAATTTTATTATCTTTCGCCGATGCCCAAAGGGGAGTTTGGGGTTTCTTATCCCAATGGACAGAAGTTGCTGTTTACTGTCGATCCGAAGAAATTGCCGTATCTCGGCCTATGGCTGAACAACGGCACCTTCCAAGATGGCTACAGCATCACTCCCGAACCTTGCACCGCCCCCTTTGATGCCACCGGCCGGGGGGCAGAGCGGGGATATGGAACAAAGATTCCTGCAAATACAGCATTTTCATTTGATATAAAGATTCAATTGACGGAGGAATAAAAGATGAGTACAATGAAAGCAGTAACCGTATATGGGCCGCGGGATGTGCGCATGGAGGATGTGGCAAAGCCTGCTGCTGTCGGTGATATGGTTGTAATCAAGGTATTGCGCACCGGCGTTTGCGCAACCGATCAATCGATTTATACGGGTGAGAGCAGTTTTATCCGCAGCGGTGAGATTGTATATCCTTGCCGGTTTGGGCATGAATATGCAGGTGTTGTGGAGTCGGTTGGTCCTGCTGTAACCAAATTTAAGGCGGGCGATCGGGTATATTCCGATAACTTTGTTTCCTGCGGGGAATGTGAGGCATGCATGAGAGGGGATTATATTTCCTGCAGCAAGCTTCAAAGCGTGGGAACCGTAAATTGCTGGGATGGCTGCTATGCAGAGTATATGCAGATCCCTGAACGCCATGTTTTCTTGCTGCCGGATGAGTTGAGCATGGATGAAGGCGCGCTGATCGAGCCGGCCTCCATCTCCTATGATGCCTTCAAAGGGGTAGAGCTTTCAAAAGAGGATACGGCGGTTGTATTTGGAACAGGCGCTATCGGTATGGTGGCTGTATGGCTTGCGAAATACTACGGAGCAGGAAAGGTCATCCTTGTGGGCCGTTCTCATTCAAAAATAGAAATTGGCAAAAAGGTTGGTGCGGATGTTGGCATCAATGGTCGTGAATGCGATGTAATAGAAGCGATTAAAGCGGAAACAGACGGGAAGGGTGCCGATCTTATTATTGAAACTTCCGGGTCTGCCGAGGCGCTGCGCCAGAGCCTTTTGTCTGTGAAGCGCTTCGGAAGAATTTCGATTGTAAGCTTCTATGAAAAGAATTTGGATGATCTGCCCATTGATCCTATTGTATTGGGCTGCGTTACTGTAAGAGGTGCTGCAGGAAACGCCGGAAATGCGCCGGCAGTCTGCGAAATTATGCGAAAAAATCCCATAAAGCTTACCCCGATTGTTACCCATCATGTTCCCTTTGCGGATTGCTTGGATGTTTTTGAAAACGAAGAGAAATACCGCAGTACAAAGATTAAAATCATGATCAAATTTGATTGAAAAGGAGAAGAGTAAGATGAAAAAATTACCGCCTTTACAGGTTAAAGTAGAAAAAGTGAAACCTTTGATTTTCGGTAAAGAATATGAATCCAGAATGATTTTGGACCATGCGATCACAGGAAGAGATAATGTGATTCAGATGAATCACGGTACAGTTAAGGCAGGTTGTGCGCTTGGCGGCGCGGCCCATGAGGAAGATGAGATCTATTACATCCTTTCCGGCAAGGGCAAACTGCAGCTGGACGATGAAATCATTGATATTGCCGGTGATCAGGTGATCTTTATTCCCGCAGGTGTTTTTCATGCGCTGGATAATAGTGAATCCGAGGAAGATCTGTGCATTCTGACCTTTTGGAGAGACTGGCGTTTCAACGATGCGTATGAAGAGCGGATCAAGCAATGGGGTAAATCCTTTAAGACCATTGACGAAGAATAAGAAATAGATAGAAAGAGGAGTGTAAACATCATGAAACTGAATAAATACATTGACCACACCATTTTGAAGGCATTTGCGCAGGAGGGGCAGATTGAAGCGCTCTGCGCGGAGGCGAAAAAATATGATTTTGCCTCTGTTTGTATCAACCCTTATAATATCCCTCTTGCCAAAAAACTGCTGGAGGGCAGCGATGTGATGGTCTGCACTGTCATTGGATTCCCTCTCGGTGCCAATACAACCGCTATTAAGGTGGCAGAGACAGAAGATGCTTATCAGATGGGCTGCGATGAGTTTGATATGGTAATCAACGTAGGTGCGTTGAAGGATGGCAAATATGATTATGTCCGCGATGAAATCGCAGCCGTTGTGAAGGCGGCCAAGGGAAAGACGGTGAAGGTCATTATCGAAACCCTCTTCCTGACAGAGGAGGAGAAGGTGAAGGCAGTGGAGCTTTCTGCCGAAGCAGGGGCGCATTTTGTCAAGACCTGCACCGGCTTCAACGAAGGGGTTGCAACGGTTGAAGATATTGCTCTGATGAGAAAAATTGCACCGGAAAATGTGAAGGTAAAAGCCTCTGCCGGTATTCGCAATTATGCCGATACCAAGGCTTTAATTGAGGCAGGTGCCGATCGCATCGGAACTTCCGCAGGTGCAAAAATTTTAGAAGAAGCATTGAATGCATAAAAAAGGAGAATAGCCATGGGAAAAGTAATCGGACCCGGTTCGTTGATTGTCGATATTACCGGCTTTGCCCCTCATTTGCCTGTTGCAGGGGAGACGGTGAAAGGCTCTAAAATTCGCTTCGGTCCCGGTGGAAAAGGCTCCAATCAAATGACCGCCGCCCATCGTGCCGGTGCGCAGGCGGTGATTATCGGCTGCCGCGGGGAAGATGTGCTCGGTCAAATCCTCAAGGATCATTATGCAACCGAGGGCATGAGCGAGGAATATGTGGCAGTATTGCCCGAGGCGGATACCGCAAGCGCACTGATTGAGATTGATGAGGGCGATGCCCAAAATCGCATTATCGTTATTTTTGCCGCAAATGATATGGTGAAAACCGAGGCAGTCATGGCAGCTGAAAAGGATTTTATTGATTGCGATGCAGTATTGACCCAGTTTGAGACGACAACCGAGGCGGTATTGGCAGCAAAGAAGCTGGCAAAGAAATATAATAAGCCCTTTATCCTCAACCCCGCTCCCTTTGTGGAGGTCCCGAATTCCCTTTTCGATGGGGTGGATTATGTTACGCCCAATGAAACCGAGGCGGAATTCTATACCGGTGTGAAGGTGGATACCATTGAGGATTGCCGTAAGGCTGCCGAGAAATTCTTTGTATTGGGTGTTAAAAACGTTGTAATCACCTTGGGTGTGCGCGGCGTGTTCTTTACCGATGGAAAAAAAGAAATTTTTGTCCCCGCTTTGAAGGTAAAGGCAGTAGAAACCACCGGCGCCGGAGATGCATTCAACGGTGGCTTCGCTACTGCCATCGCAGAAGGCTACTCTGTCGAAACCGCGCTGAAATTTGCCACCTGCACAGCAGCGATCTCCGTTACCCGCCTTGGCTCTTCTCCCTCCATGCCTTATCGTGGGGAAATTCTTGAGTTGCTGGAAAAAGAATTTGATATAAAGCTTTAAGTAGGAGAGGGTTTATGGACTTTTTAACAAGCTTTCTTGCAGTGGCGGAAAAAGTCGGCCTTCTTTTCCTGATTATCCTTTTGGGAATTCTTTGCCAGCGCATCAAGATGCTGACAGAAGAGGCCAATAAGTGCATGAGCGATATTGTCATGTATTTTGTAACGCCCTGCGTTATCATCAATGCCTTCAGCGGAACGCTCTATTCCAAGTCTGAGATTTTGAGCGTATTAAAAAATATCGGTGTTGTGGCGCTGATTGCAGCAGTTGCCCATATTGCCATGATCATAGCAGTGTACTTTATCTTCCGCCTCTCGGATGAGGGCCGCCGCAGATTGATGCGGTTTGCTTCCGTTTTTTCCAATGCAGGTTTTATTGCGCTCCCCTTAGCGCAGGCGCTGATTGATACCCCCACCTGCCATGAAGGAGCCTTATATGCAGCGGTTTATCTTGCGGTCTTCAATATTGCGTTGTGGACCTGGGGGCTTATTGATATGAGCGGTGATAAAAAAGGCATGAATATCAAAAAGATTCTCCTGAATCCCGGTATTATCGGGGTGGTCGTTGGGATGATCTTCTTTACCTCTCCGCTGTATTCCGCCGGTCTGCAAATGCCTGCTATGCTTCAGGATGCCATTTCGGCGATTGGGGCATTAAACCTTCCGTTGCCGATGCTGATGGTGGGCTTCTATCTGGGTAAAGCAGATCTGCTGGCGGCGTTTAAGGATCGATGGTCCTATCTCTGCATCGCCCTGCGCCTTTTGGTCTTCCCGCTGATCGCCCTTGGGTTGCTCTGGATTTGCGGTGTGCGCGGAAATGTACTTACGGTATCGGTAATCGGCGCAAGCGCCCCTGTGGGTGCCACTGCTACTATTTTCTCGGCAAAGTTTAATCGGGATACAGAGCTTTCCGTGCGGTTGGTATCCTTATCGACGATTTTCTCTATGATCACCATGCCGCTGATTATAGGCTTGACACAGATGATTGCTTAGAAGGAATAAACTCTATATTTAAGCCTCTGATTTCAGAATCCAATCTGTAATCGGAGGCTTTTTGCATTATGGGAGAAGCGAATGTCGGATTCGGAGCAGAATAAACTTTTTGTTTGGTATTGCAAAAAATGATGAATAATGATATACTTATCATGTATATCTATGCAATCATCTATGTTGCCGTAGTGCGGCGCGTTGATGGGAAGGGCAATAAACCACGAACAACAGAGGAGTATTTGCCAATGGGAAAACGACTATTGATTCTCGGCGCAGGAGCATATAGCTTGGTGGCCAAAGAAATTGCATTGGCCATGGATTGCTTTGAGAAAATTGCTTTTATAGACGATCACGCCTCCATCGCCCCCGATGGCAGCGCGGTGATCGGAAAAATATCGGAGCTCAAGGCGATCAGTGCCGATTTTACCCACGCCATAGTGGCGATTGGGAATCCGGATTTTCGCATGAAATTAATCGGCGAAATCGAAAGGGAAACCGCTTGCAATGTGGCAACCCTTCTTTCGCCTTGCGCATATGTGGCGCCTTCTGCGGAATTGGCAGAAGGGTGCATTATAGAGCCGATGGCGGTGGTGCATTCCAAGTGCATCTTGGGAAAGGGCTGCTTACTATCGGCGGGCGCGGTAGTGAATCACTATTCGGAGCTTGGCGAAGGGGTCCATGTTGATTGCAACGGGGTAGTAAGCGGATATCAAAAGGTGCCTTCCGGTAAAAAGATCGAAGCAGGCGCCGTTTTTGCAGAGCAGATAAAGGGGTAAGAGAATGAACAAGAAGCAAGAAATTCCGATCGAAAAAATTCAAAATAAGTTGCTGGAGATTTTGGTCTATTTTAAGAAATTCTGCGAGGAGAACAATCTTCGGTTTTTCTTATGCGGCGGAACCTGCTTGGGAGCAGTGCGGCATAAGGGCTTTATTCCTTGGGATGATGATATTGATGTCTTCATGCTGCGGGAAGATTATGAGAAGCTTCAGGAGCTATGGGAGAAAAATGCAGATACCTCCCGCTATTCCTGCGTGCGCTCTGATGAGAAGATCAACATTCATCATTCTGTTACCGAAATTAAAGATAACAATACAACATTTATCAATCATCACAGCGTGGATTGCGATATTCATCACGGCATCATGATTGATATCATCCCTGTAGACGGAGTGGCACCTTCTGCTTTGGGGCGAATTTCGCAAATGATAGCTTCTATGATTTACTGTTGCTTTAATTTCCAACGTCTGCCCGATCATAAGAGTAAATTGATTTATTATGCCACCAAGATTGCCTTGGGGATTTGCAGATCTTCCAAGCTGCGTTATAAAATTTGGAAATCGGCCGAGCAACATATGGCTAAATACGGCACTGAAAACAGTAAAGTAGTAGCCTCTTTTGTGGAAGGCACTGAGATCATGAGAATGCACTATCCCTTGGAATGGTTCAAAAATCCGGTCTATATGGATTTTGCGGGATATGAAATGCCGGTTCCTTCGGATGTGGATGAATTTTTGAAGATCTCTTTCGGCGATTATATGCAGCTTCCCCCTGAAGAGGAGCGGGTAGCGCGGCATAATGCGGTGTTTATTGATTTGGAAAATAGCTATAAGAACTATAAAGGAATCCATTATTGCGTGGAAAAATAAAAGGTTTTAAGGGAGAAGAAAAAATATGTCATACCCGATTGATATCGTAGTCCCTTGGGTGGATGGCTCGGATCCCGAATGGGCAGCAGAGCGGGCGAAATATCGCCCTTCAAGCCGTTCGGATCATTCCAATGCCCGATATAGAGAGTGGGGCCTTTTTCAATATTGGTTTCGCAGCATTGAAAAATATGCGCCTTGGGTGCGTACCGTCCATTTGATCACTTGGGGGCATTTGCCGCCTTGGCTCAATACCAACCATCCAAAGCTTCATATTGTCAATCATAAGGATTATATACCGGAAGAATATTTGCCCACCTTTAATGCCATTCCGATTGAAAATAATGTCCATAGAATTCAAGGGCTGGCCGAGCATTTCATTCTTTTCAACGATGATCTTTATCTCAGCCGCCCTACGACCCCTGAAGATTTCTTTCAGAAGGGCCTGCCGACCGATACGGCGATTCTCAATAACGTAACCATCTCGGATACCTTCAGCTTCATGCCTTATTTGGCCCTGAATTGCTTGGGTATCATCAATGAAAACTTTTCAAAGAAGAATGCTTTGAAAAAGGATCGCAAAAAATGGTTTTCTGCAAAATACGGAAAGCTGCTTCTTTATAATTTCTATTACTTGCCGGGGAAAAATTTCCAAGGATTTCGTAATTTTCATACTTGTATTCCCTATCTGAAGAGTACTTTTGAGGAGCTTTGGGAAAAATATGAAAAACCATTGGATCAATCCAGCAAAAATCGCTTCAGAAGCCGCGATGATATCAACCATTATGTATTCCGTTATTGGCGGCTTGCAAAAGGGGAGTTTGCTCCGGCAGAGCCTAATTGCGCTTATATGACCATTGGAGAGGATAGTGCGGAAAGCATTGAATCTGCGCTGCACAGCCCTAAATATAAAGTGGTCTGCATCAATGATGATCCCACCAACATTGATTTTGAAAAAGAGCAAGAAAAATTATATCATATTTTGGAAGCTGCTTTTCCGGAAAAAAGCAGCTATGAACTTTGATGTGATAGGAGTGAATCTTATCACTTTGATGAGGATTTGATCGTGAATCTAGCCAGAACCAAAAATACCTTTCGCAATACAGCGTGGGGTGCAATATATCGAATAATCGCGCTGATCGGTCCGTTTATTATCAAAACGCTGATTATTAAAGAGATCGGCATGGCCTACAGTGGCCTTAACACACTCTTTAATTCAATATTGACCGTGCTCAACCTTGCAAATTTGGGATTCAGCAGCTCATTGGTCTTTACCATGTATGAGGCGGTAGCCAAAGAAGATACCGACTTTATCTGTGCCATGATGAATTATTTTCGCAAGGTATATAGAACCATTGGCTTTATCATCTTCGGGATGGGCTTGGTGGTGCTACCGTTTTTGCCTCAGTTGGTGGGATCGGAATGTCCGCCGGGCGCAAATCTCTATGTGATGTGGATGCTGTTTCTTTTGGAAACCGTATTGGATTATGTGCTGTTTGGTTATGTAAATGCGATCTTCTCTGCCTATCAAAGAGAAGATTCCCGCTTGAAAATCATGACGGTGCGCTATGTAATTCAATATCTGCTCCAGATTGTTTTATTGGTTGCCTTCAAGAATTATTATCTTTATCTGATCACCTTGCCGCTGATGGTGATTCCCAATAGCTTGGCGAATTATTATGCGGCGAAAAAGCAATATCCCAAGATTCGATGCGTTGGTACGCCCAGTAAAGAAACGAAAAAAAGCGTCTATCATCGAGTGAAGACCTTATTTGGCCATTCGGTGGGCAATACCTTGCTGGTGAATGTGGACAGCATTATGATCTCGGCCTTTCTGGGGCTTTCTATTCAGGCGTTATACAGCAATTATTTTTATATCCTGACAGCTGTGAACGGGGTGATTGAGATTATTACCAACGGTTCTCGCGCCGGATTGGGCAATAAGCTCATTGTCGATTCCGAGGAAGAGAATCATCGGCTTTTTCTTGGCATGAATTACGCTTGGATCGCCTTGGTAGGCTTTTGCGCCACCTGCATGCTTTGCTTATTCCAGCCGTTTGTGGGCGGGATTTGGATCGGAAAAGAAGGGCTTTTGGATATGAGTTTTGTCGTCTTCATGGTGCTCTTCTTCTATTCTTGGATGTTCCGCGTGATGCAACTGACCTATCGGGATGCTGCAGGTCTTTGGACAAAGGATTGGCTGAAGCCTTATGTTTCCATGGTGCTGAAATTGGTTTTCAGCGTTCTTTTAGTGATGGCAACAAGGAGAATAGAAGGAGTATTGCTTCCCAGCATCTTGATTCTTGCCCTTCTTTATTTTCCATGGGAGGCAAAAGTTCTTTACAAATATCTCTTCCACAGAAGTTGGCTTGTCTATCTCAAACGTGTCCTTTGCTATACGCTGATTAATTTGGCGGGAGCAGTTCTTTGCTATTTTGCGTCGACGCTCTTGGCCCCTTCCGATACAGCAGGCTCTTTCTTCATAAGGCTTGCGGTTATTTGCATTATTTTCCCTGCGGTTTGGCTGCTGATCACGCATAAGACGGCTGAATTTAAGAGAATGAAAACACTGGTGATGCGGTTGTTGGGCCGCAAGATTAAATACGAAAAGAAAGGATAAAAAATGAATTTTTTGAGACGGAAGTTTGAGGCGGTTTCGAATGCTCCGATTGTGAAGACAATTATGCAACCTTCGAAGTCCTATCCGATTTTTGATCATCTTGTTATCGCTTATGTGGCGGTTACTGTATTGTTTCAGGTTTTATTTCAGATTTCTCCGGTCATGTCGTTCTTTGTAAAGACACCGCTATATGAAATGCAAACCTATCTGGGCCTTTTGGGCGGCGGATTGATTCTGGTGGATTTATTTACCACCAAAAAGATCTGGAACAGTAAATACAGCCTGTTTCTTTATATCATCCTTTTTATTGCTGCGCTTTCTTCTGTACGGCTGATTTCCTACGGAGTGAAAGAAAATCTCTTTAAGCTTTGCTGGGCGGCAATTCAATTTGTTGTCGTTTATTCCGCTCCGAGCCGATTGAAGAAGGAAGATTTCAAAAAATTCATCCGCATTTTCTTCTATGTTATTTTTGCGATATGGGTTGTCTGCTGCTGCATTTCTTTGTATCAGTATATCAACCAGATTGGTTATACCTATGTGGTGAATCCTCTTGGAAAGGATTCCAGCGCCAACCGTCAAGGATTTTATGATAATCGGTTGTTTGGCATTTTTTATACGCTGAATACGGCGGCAATGATGAGCCTGTTCCTTTTCTTGGCCGGCATTTTCTTTATGATCAAGGAAAAAGCCCTTTGGGTCAAAATTGTAGTAGGAATCGGAGAGTTCTTTTTGATCTCTCATATGATTTTATCGGGCTCTCGCAGCGCAGTTCTTGCTTTTTTTGCCTGCGCTTTGATTCTTCCTTGGCTTCTGATGCGCAATAAGATTAAAGAAATCGGAATCAAAAGGATCGTGCTTCCCATGGCGACTGCCCTTGTGGCAATGGTGGTTACGATTGGCGGATTCAGCATCCTTCGGACAGGCCTTTCCTATCTGCCTCATTTGAATGAAAAAATGCTGATTGCCTTGGAGGAGAGCCGTAAGCCGGAGACGCCCTCTACACCGGAAACGCCTCCTGCGGAGACCCCCTCTACGCCGGAGACTCCTCCCGCCGAGACCCCTTCAACACCGGAGACCCCTTCAACGCCGGAGACTCCTCCCGCCGAGACTCCCTCAACGCCGGAATACGATGAGACTATTCTGGATCGAGAAAATTTGGAAGAGGATTATTCCAATGGGCGGTTCAGCATATGGGGGGATTACCTCTCTCTTTATAAAGAAATCGGACTTTTGGGCATTTCTCCCGGAAATTATATGCCTTATGTAATGGAGCATCATCCTGAACTGTTTATTGTAGAGGATATTCGTATCAACTATCCCGATAAATATGAATCCGGCATTATTTATCATGGGCATAACGGCTATTTGATTGTATTCATTGCAACCGGCTTCTTGGGCGCGCTTTCTTTGCTTGCCTTTATCATTCTTTGTATAGTTCATGTAATTAAAATAATCATTCGCGAAAAAAGATTGAGTGCACTATTTATGTGCTGCTTCTTGATTGTGGCGGTAGGGGCAATTTTTGCTCTCTTGGATGAAGGTCTCTTTTTCCATAGTGCGCCGCAAACAACGCTCTTTTGGCTTGCATTAGGCACTTTGATCAATGCTTCCTTTCATTCGGAAGCAATTGAAAAATAAATATTAAAGCTGAGATAGAAAGGCAAAACAAAGATGTTAGGAAAATTAAAGAAAATGATTTCCACCAGAAATGTAATGCTGAATACCCCGCCGATGGGTGAATTTCGCCATATTACCGATGAAGAGGTCAAAGAGCTGCAGGGTGTGATGCTGCAGATGGTAAAAGATGTGGCGGCAGTATGTGAAAAGCATGGGATCTGCTATATGGCAGATGGGGGCACTGCCCTCGGATCGGTGCGCCATAAAGGCTTTATTCCTTGGGATGATGATGTGGATATTATCATGCCTCGGGATGATTTGAATCGCTTTGTTGAAGTGTTTGATCAGGAGATGGGGGATAAATATGAATTGGTTACCCCCAATTCCAAAGGGCATAAGGTCGCTTCTCTGATTACAGAGATCTATGCGAAAAATACCTATAAGCCCAGCATTCATAATCTGGATGCGGATCTTCCTCAAGGGGTGATGATCGATATCTTCCCGCTGGAATATGCGCCTCTCAACCCGATTGTGCGCAGAATCAAGGGCACCATTGCAATGTTTTTGCAATACATTGCGGTTTCCTCTACCTTCTATGCACTTTATACCACCCCTAAAAAGAAGGCATTCTTCTATCAGACCAAAGAAGGAAAATTCAATTATAATTTCCGCAAATTCATTGGATTTTTCTTCTCTTTCCGCAGCTATGATAAATGGTGCAATACCTTTGATAAATTTGTCCGCGGGAAGAAGGATACCGGCCTTTGGTGTATTCCTACGGATGTGGGGCACTATTTCGGCCATTTGATGCCCAAGGAAGTATTCTATCCGCCCTTCAAAGGGCCTTTTGAAGATATGGAGGTTAATCTTCCCCATGATATCCATGCTTATTTGGAAAATGCCTATGGGGATTATATGTGGATTCCTCCTGTAGAGCAGCGGGAGAAGCATTGGACTGCCGGCTTTTGCTTGGATAAGGGCATTGAGGAACTCAAAAAAGAGGCTCAGGCTGAGAAGGAAGGCAAATAATCCATGCCGGATCCGGTAACTCATTATACATTTGGGAAGCAACTATTCTCCCGCCTTCCGGCAAACCTGCAAGAGCAGATCGATTTTTCAATTTATGAGCGGGCCCTGCAAGGGCCCGACCCTTGGTCTACTCTTGGATTTTGGGGCGGAAGGGCAAAGGCTTATGCAGTCCGCAGCAGCGTGATGCATCAGCAAAAGACAGGGCCTTTCTTGCAAGAACTAATGAATGAGGCAAAGGATGCAGATGCGAAGGAGGTCTTTTCCTTACTCGCCGGTTTTTTATGCCACTATTGCTTGGACAAGGCTGCCCACCCTTATATCGTCTGCAAAGGCGGGTTTTACGACGGCACCAAAGAAACTCGGCATTTACGGGGCGGGCATGTGCGAATGGAGCGCTCTATTGATTGCTATTTCATTCGTCGGTTTTACCGAAAAGTGCCATGGCGTTTTTCTTTGGCAAAGAATATTTTTAAGCATAAAAGGTATCCGGAAAGCTTGAAAAAACCCATCAATGCAGCCTGCGAGCGGGTATACGGATGGAAAGATAGCTTTGATCTTTTTAATCGGGCGCTGCGGGATGAGCGGCTTTTCTATCGTTTGATGCAGGATCCTTTTGGTTTTTTTCATTATTTGCTGCGGCCGCTGAGCCACGGAACAAATAACTACAGCCTTTATTCTTATTATCGGCGAGATACCGATTCCTCTCAATTGGATTATCTGAATGAGGCCCATCACCCTTGGCCTCATCCTTATGATCCTGCTACTGTATGTACCGATTCCTTTTTTGATTTATATAATCATGCAATGGAGGAGGCGCTGGGAATGATCTTAGATGGATATGGAATGATTTTTGAGGGGAAGGAGCAAAAAGCACTTCCTTTTCAGGATTGGAATTATTCAACCGGCCTTTCTTGCGGGGATGAAAAAAATGGGAATCCGCCGATTTGCCAACCGCTGATTTATAAGAAGAAGTATATAAATCAATGAATTGTATGGAGGGATTATTTTGAAAAAGGAGCAATTTGATATACTTGTGGCATTGGAAAAAAGCCGCAAGGAGATGGAGCCCAAAGAATTGGCAAAAGCGGCCGGCCTTTCGGAAGAGGCGGCGGTTGCAGCTTATCAGGAACTGAAAGATGCAGAGCTGATCGGCAAAGAGGGAATCACCGAAGCAGGGCTCTGCGCTCTGGAGCCTTATAAGACCAAACGGGCGATTTTTATCGCTGCCGGTTTTGGCTCTCGCTTGCGCCCTGTTACCCTTGAGACCCCGAAGCCTTTGGTAAAGGTAAACGGCGTGCGGATTATCGATACGCTGATTGATGGGGTTATGGAAGCCGGAATCGAAGAAATCTATGTGGTTTGCGGCTATTTGGGAGAGCAGTTTGAGCAATTGAAAGAGAAATATCCCAACATCAATTTGGTGAAAAATGAGATGTATACCGAGGCCAACAACATCTCTTCTGTCTATTTAACTCGCACCCATCTGAAAAACGCATATGTATTGGAAGCGGATTTGCTGGTCCATAATAAGGGGATTTTTGATAAATATCTTTATCATTCTGTCTATTTGGGGATCCCTACCGAGGAGACCGACGATTGGTATTTCAAAACCGATGAAGAAGGAATCATTTATGAACTGGGCATCGGCAGTGAAAATTGCCATCGAATGTTGGGCATTTCCTATTGGAGCCAAGAGGACGGTGCAAGCCTCCCTGCTCATTTGGAGGAGGCCTTCCCCTTGCATAAGGATGAAGATTGGTGCTATGTGCCTATGGTAAAATATCGGGATCGCTATCGGGTTCATGTGCGCGAATGTGAAGAGGCGGATATTCAAGAAATTGATCACTTTGAAGAGCTTTGCGAAGTGGATCCCAGCTATTGTAAATACGCCGAAAAATAAAAAAGAAAGAGAAAAAACACCGTGCTCTGCGGCATTTTTTCTCTTTTTATTTTGTTCAAGATTTTTGCTTTCAGAACAAGTTTTATGAAGCGGCACTTGTTTTTCTTATCCGAAAGACGGGCGCTATATATTAATAGAGAACAGGAGGATAAAGGAAATTTTGAGAACACTATTGACTTGTTCAAAAAAATGTGATAGTATAACGAAAATGAACTAATGGCAGAGTGAATAGAGGTGAGAACTCTTTCGATGAAAGCATTGTCGCAAAAAGATTTTGAAGTGTTGACCAGCTTGGAGCGCTGCAAGAAGCATCCCACTCAGCGGGAGTTGGCAGAAGATACTAAAATGTCGTTGGGGTCGGTGAATCGTATTGTCAATGGATTGCAGGAGCAAGGGCTGATTGATGATCGGGGGCTTACGGCCGCAGGCTATGCTGCTTTGGAGCCTTATCGGGTTCGAAGAGCCATCATTCTTGCGGCAGGATTCGGCGCACGGCTGGTTCCCATTACGCTGAATACGCCGAAACCCTTAATCCGAGTGAAGGGGGTTCGCATTATCGATTCTTTATTGGATGCGGTGCAGCGTGCGGGGATTGAAGAGATTTATATTGTGCGGGGCTATTTAGGGGAGCAATTTGATCAGCTTTTGCATAAATACCCCAATATTAAGTTTATTGAGAATCCCATTTATAATGAATCCAAGAATATATCCTCGGCGATGTGTGCGCGGCATCTTCTTGAAAATGCCTATATTATGGAAGCGGATTTGATTCTTTATAAACCGGAGTTGATTCAAAAATACCAATACTCTTCCAATTTTTTGGGCGTACCTACCGAGACGACCAATGATTGGTGCTTTGAGACAAAGAATCATATTATTACCGCATTGAAATTGGGCGGCGTCAATTGCCACCATGTCTTTGGAATCTCTTATTGGGATGGGGCAGACGGTGCACGGCTTTATGAAGATATTAAAAAGATTTATGAAATGCCGGGCGGGAAAGAGCGGCTTTGGGACCAAGTTCCATTGGAATATTGCCAAGGGAATTATCGCGTGGCAGTCCGAGAATGCTCTTTCGATGATATTTACGAAATCGACAGTTTATCGGATCTTAAAAAAGTAGATCCGTCTTACTGCTGATAATAGAAATTATATTTGGAGGAAATAAAAATGAAAATGAAAAAGTCCAAAAGAGCAATTAGTTTGTTAATCGTTGCCTGCATGGCGCTGACTCTTCTGCTGAGCGGATGCGGATCTTCCAAGGAGAAGGTTTTGATCTATACCAGCGTTGAAGACTATGTTATTGCGGATATGAATCAGAGATTGAGCGAAGAATTCCCCGATTATGATATCACGGTTGAATATGTCTCTACCGGTAACCATGCCGCAAAGCTTCTTACCGAGGGCAAGAATTCCGAATGTGATATCTCCTATGATCTGGAGTATGCCTATATGGAGCAGCTTGCCAGAGCCGGCGTATTGGCCGATCTCTCTTCCTATGATAAGAGCATCTATGTGGAAGATACGGTTGCAAGCAACAATTATTTGGTTCAATGCCGTGTGGGCGGGGCTGTCATTTTGAATACGGAAGTGCTCAAAGAAAAAAATCTGCCCGAGCCCAAGAGCTATCAGGATCTTCTGGATCCCAAATATAAAAACCTCATTTCCATGGCCAACCCCAAATCCTCCGGCACCGGCTATATGTTCTATAAATCCTTGGTAAATGCATGGGGCGAGGAAAAGGCCCTTCAATATTTCGATGCCCTTACTGAGAATGTATTGCAATATACCTCTTCCGGCTCCGGCCCTGTAAATGCGCTGATCCAAAAAGAGGTTGCCATCGGCTTTGGCATGACCTCTCATGCCGTTACTCAGATCAATGAAGGCGCTCCCTTGAAGGTGGTCTTCTTTGAAGAGGGCTCTCCCTTTACCATGTATGGCCAGTCTATCATTGCCGGCAAGGAAACCCGCGAGAGCGTTAAGAAGGTCTTTGATTTCTTGGTTAAAACCTATAGCTATGAGCTGAACGAGAAATTCTTCCCCGAAGCAATGTTTAAGGATAAGACGTTTGCAGTAGAAAACTATCCCGAAAACATCGTATATAGCGATATGAGCAACAATACCATCGAAGCAAAAGAGAAACTTTTGAATCTTTGGAAATATTAAAAAACCGAGGTAAGATCAATGAGTAATCCTAAAATAATTGCAAAAGATCTGGAAATGGTGTTTGACGGTAAGCGCACCTTAAATAAAGTGAACTTTGATATTCAAACCGGTGAATTTCTTTCTATTCTCGGCCCGTCCGGTTGCGGAAAGACCACTATTTTGAGAATTTTGGTAGGCCTTCTTGAGCCCACCGGCGGATCTGTCTGGAAAGATGGCGAGGATATCACTGATCTTTCCGCTTCTGAGCGGGGGATGGGCATTGTCTTCCAAAATTATGCGCTTTTTGAGAATATGACTGTATTGCAGAATGTGGAGTATGCGCTGAAAATCCGCAAGGAAAACCGCAATGCCGCTGCCAGAAAAAAGATCAGAGAGCTTGCCCTTTCTACCATTGAGCAGATGGGCCTGAGCGAGCATATCAATAAGCTCCCCACCATGCTCTCCGGCGGTCAGCAGCAGCGGGTAGCCATTGCAAGAACCATGGTGCTCAATCCCGATGTCATTTTGTTTGACGAGCCGATGTCTGCTCTGGATGTGGAAACCCGTCTTTCTCTTCGGGCAGAGCTGAAGCGGATTCAAAAAGAATACGGCACCACCATGGTCTATATCACTCACGATCAGGAAGAGGCCTTTGCGATGTCGGATCGGATTATGATTATGAAAGAGGCCAATGTAGTCCAGCTGGATACGCCCGATCAGATTATCGATCATCCTGCAGACGAGTATGTTGAAAACTTTGTAATCAGAAATCTTCAGATCAAGATTGATTCTCTGATGAAATGCGTGAGGTCCTAAAAGATGAGTGAAGCGGTTAAGAAAAGAAAACTGACATTCGGTACGGCAGAATATACCAAAATACTCTTTTCCCTTGTCTTTATCGGAATGGTATTTATTCCGCTCTTCCGGATGTTCAGTTATATGGATAAGGAGAGCATCAAGCGTGTGATCTCCTCGCCTCTATTTGGGGAGGCGGTTTTGCATTCGCTGGTCTCTGCAATTATCGGCACAGTCATTACCGTTGTATTGGCATTTCTTTTGGCTATTTGCATCAAAAGAACCAAGATCCGCTTTAAGGGATTATTCAGTGTGATCTTTGTATTGCCCATGTTGCTTCCTTCCATCTCTCATGGTATGGGCTTGGTCATCTTATTCGGCAACAACGGAATTCTGACCCGCCTTTTCCATATTCAAGGAAATATCTATGGCTTGGGCGGCATTGTAATGGGATCGGTATTATATGCGTTCCCTGTGGCCTTTTTGATGCTGAGCGATGTCCTTCATTATGAGGATGGCGCTGCCTATGAGGCGGCAAAGGTATTGGGAATTCCTAAAATTCGCCAGCTTACCGCTATTTTGCTGCCCTTCCTGCGGAAGCCCTTGATTTCGGTGGTTTTCTCGATCTTTACGTTGATTATTACCGACTATGGTGTACCTTTGATGGTGGGCGGGAAATATACCACCATTGCTACCGTTATGTATCAAGAGGTTATCGGCCAGCTGGATTTCGGAAAAGGTGCAGTATACGGCTGCATCCTGCTGATCCCTGCGGTGATCGCATTCGTAGTGGATATTCTTAATAAGGATCGTGGCAATTCCGGCTATGTAACCAAGCCTTGCAATGAATCTGATAGGAAAGTGATATTGGCAGGCTCCTACATCTACTGTATTGCAATGTCCTTGGCGGTTATTATTCCCTTGCTGGCATTTGTGGTGCTGGCTTTTGCAAAGGATTATCCGAGCAACCTTACCTTTACTTTGGATAATGTGATCCAAACCTTTAATTTGAAGGCGGGCGGCTATTTCGTCAATTCGGTCCTGATCGCTATCTTGACTGCATTGCTGGGCGTGGTCATTGCTTTTATGACTGCCTATCTTTCTGCCAGAATGAAATCGAAAATGTCGCGGTTTTTGCATCTTTCTTCCATGACCTCGGCAGCAATCCCCGGAATGGTTTTGGGCCTTTCTTATGTGTTGGCCTTTAATAAAACCCCCATTTACGGGACAATCATTGTATTGGTATTGGTCAATGTGATCCACTTTATTGCATCCCCTTATCTTATGATCTATAATTCTTTATGTAAGATCAATGAGAATCTGGAGGATGTGGCCCATACAATGGGCATCAAGCGTGCATTGCTGATGCGGGATGTCTTGATTCCTCAATGTAAATATACCATTTTGGAAATGTTCTCCTACTTTTTTGTAAATTGCATGATGACCATTTCTGCGGTATCTTTCCTGGCGAATACAGCCAATAAACCGGTTTCGTTGATGATCAATCAATTTGAGGCCCAGATGCAGCTGGAATGTGCGGCAGTGGTTTCGCTGATGATTTTGATTACCAACCTGCTGATTAAAGGTGTTGTGCATCTTTTGAAAAAGCGACGTGCATAAGGGCTTAGAAACGGAGGAAACATGAATTATTTATCTTTGACATTTGCAGCGTTTGTATTGGTGGTAGCGCTTTTCTATTACCTGCTCCCCAAAAAATGCCGCGGCGGGGTATTATTGATCGCAAGCTTGATCTTTTTCGGCTGCTTCGATCTTAGATATCTGCTGTTTCTGTTATTTGCGGCGCTCTCAACCTTTTTCGCCGCAAAATTTTTGGAAAAAGTAAAGAAAAAGAAGCTTTTGATCGGCGCTTGTATCGGCGCAAATGCGGCGGTATGGCTTTTGATTAAGGAAGTGCCTTGGCTTTTGGATACCTTTGGGCGCGTGCTTGGAAAGCTGGGAATGGAGATCAAAATCCCTGCCTTTTCCTTGCTGGTGCCTGTGGGCATTTCCTACTTTACTCTGCAGGCCATTGCCTATTTGGCGGATGTGGCAAAGGGGAGAATCGAGCCGGAGAAGCGCTTTTGGCGCTATTTGCTGTTCCTTTCTTGGTTCCCTGCCATTGTGCAAGGCCCGATCTCCCGTTATGATGAGCTGCAGCCGCAGCTTTTCAACCAACGCAAATTCTCCTATGAGGGTGCAAGAAGAAGCTTGGTGCTGATTCTTTTCGGCTTGGTCAAAAAGATGGTGATCGCCGATCGCTTAGGGATCTTTGCCAATGATTGCTTTGCCAATCATGGGGATCTGAGCGGCATTATTCTATATCTGGGCGCTCTTGCTTATTCCTTCCAGCTTTATGCGGATTTTTCGGGGTGCGTGGATATCTGCCGCGGTGTGAGCGGCTTATTCGGGGTGGAGATGGTGCATAATTTCAACCGCCCCTATCTGGCAACTTCCATCAAAGAATTCTGGAATAAATGGCATATCTCCCTGAGCAGATGGCTCAAAGATTATATCTATATTCCCTTGGGCGGAAATCGCAAGGGGACGGCCCGCAAATATTGGAATATCATCGCCACCTTCTTGGTAAGCGGATTATGGCACGGCGCAGGCTTCCATTTCTTCCTTTGGGGCCTGATGCATGCAATTTATCAGATTGTGGGCGCGGCCACCTTATCCATCAGAGAAAAAATCAAGGCCTTGATCGGCGTGAAAAAGGGCTCGGCCAGTGAGCGGATTTATCAGACGCTGATCACCTTCCATTTGGTTGCGCTGGCTTGGATTGTATTCCGCTCCAGCGGATTGATGACCGCCTTTGCCTATCTTAAAAATATGTTCTCGGCCTTTGATCCCTGGATTTTGTTTGATGGCACCCTTTTCCAACACGGCCTTTCTCAAAACCACTTTATTTTGCTGATTGCGCATCTGATCGGATTGTTTGCTTTGGAGCGTAAATATAAAAAGCAGGAGGATTCGGTGGAGGCCTTGCTGGGCACCCATCTGATTCTTCGCTGGGTGATCTATATTGTCCTGATCTTTGATGTTTTGCTCTTTGGCGTTTACGGCAGTGGTTATGATATGGCCAGCTTTATGTATGGAGGTTTTTGATGAAAAAGAAAATAATCAAAAATGGTTTTTCTTGCTTGATATTTTGCCTCTTAATCGCTTTTTTAATCAGTCAAGTAAATGGAATTCTTCTAAATAAAGTTAATAATAGATATTATATTTTAGAGGATTTTATTGAGGAAAAAAATGAAAAATATGATGTCCAAGTTTTTGGCTCTTGCCATGCTTATACATCTTTTAATCCGAAGCGTTTAGAGGAGACCCATTCCATTTCTTCCTATGTTTTCGCCAATCCGGGTGAAATTATTCCGACAACTTATTTGAGGATGATGGAGCGGTTTAAGGTGGATACTCCGAAGGTCGCATTGGTGGACATTTGGGAGCTGAATCCAAAGTCGGATCGTAG
>JAZMZQ010000059.1:0-1841 GCA_045586045.1 Eubacteriales bacterium | reverse complement strand
CGTTGATAAAGAAGGCGAGCAAAAGATCATGGTCTATGACCTTGGCGGCGGTACCTTCGACGTTTCTATTCTGGAGATTGGCGACGGTGTCTGCGAAGTTTTGGCTACCGCCGGCAACAACCGCTTGGGCGGTGATGATTTCGATCAGCGGATCATCGATTGGATGGCTGCCGATTTCAAGGCTCAAAACGGCATTGATCTGAAGGCTGATAATATGGCTAATCAGCGCCTCAAAGAGGCCGCAGAGAAGGCAAAGATCGAGCTTTCCGGTATGATGACGACCAATATTAATCTGCCCTTCATCAGCGGCGGTCCTGCAGGTCCTCTCCATTTGGATATGACCCTCACCCGTGCAAAATTCAACGAGCTGACCGCCGATCTTGTAGAAGGCACCATGGCTCCCGTTCGTCAGGCTTTGCAGGATGCAGAGCTTTCTCCTTCCGATGTAAAGAAGGTGCTTCTGGTAGGTGGATCTACCCGTATTCCCGCTGTTGCTGAGGCTATCAGCAAATTCATGGGTCAGGAGGCTCATAAGGGCATCAATCCCGATGAGTGCGTTGCTTGCGGTGCTGCCATCCAAGGCGGTGTATTGGGCGGCGATGTAAAGGGCGTAGTCCTCTTGGATGTTACTCCCTTGTCCTTGGGTCTTGAGACTCTGGGCGGTGTCTTCACCAAACTCATCGAGCGTAATACCACCATCCCCACTAAGAAGAGTCAGGTTTTCTCTACTGCAGCGGATAATCAGCCCAGCGTGGAGATCCATGTTCTGCAGGGTGAGCGTGAAATGGCGGCTGCCAATAAGACGCTTGGTAAATTCCAACTCACCGGTATCGCTCCCGCTCCCCGCGGTGTGCCCCAAATCGAGGTAACCTTTGATATTGACGCCAACGGTATTGTAAATGTATCCGCAAAGGATCTGGGCACCGGTCAGGAGCAGAAGATCACCATTACCGCTTCTACCAATCTTTCCAAGGAAGATATCGATAAGGCCGTGAAGGAAGCAGAGGCTTGCGCTGCCGAGGATAAGAAGATTAAAGAGGGCGTAGAGATTCGCAACAACGGCGACCAGATGCTCTATCAGACCGAGAAGCTCATCAACGAAGCAGGCGATAAGCTGGATGAGGCGGATAAAGCGGCTGTTAATGCCGAGCTTGATAAGCTCAGAGAGGCGCTTAAAGGCACCGATACCGATGCCATTAAGGCTGCTACCGAAGGGCTGCAGGCGAAGGTTTATGAGCTTTCCTCTAAGATCTATCAGCAGAATCCCGGCGCAGCAGGCGATCCTGCTGCCGCTCAGGGCGCAACTGCAGACGGTGTCTATGATGCCGACTTTAAGGATGTAGACGAAAATAACCAATAACCATCACTTTTCCGGGCAGAAGCTCCTTCTGCCCGGAATTGCACTGAAAAGTGAGATATAATATGGCAGACAAACGTGATTATTATGAAGTGTTAGGCTTGGAAAAGAGTGCGTCGGAGGACGATATTAAGAAAGCCTACCGCAAAATGGCAAAAAAATATCATCCCGATCTCAATCCCGGCGATACCACCGCGGAGGAACGATTCAAAGAGGTCAATGAGGCCTATGGAATCCTTTCCGATCCGGAAAAGAAATCCCGCTATGATCAATTTGGCCATGCAGGGGTGGATCCGAATTTCGGCGCAGGCGGCGGAGGCGGTTTCGGCGGCTTCGGCGGCATGGGCGATTTTGGGGATGTATTCAGTTCCTTCTTTGGCGGTGGCTTCGGCGGTATGGGCGGCAGAGGCCGCAGTGCCAATGGGCCTCGAAAAGGAGAGGATATTGAGACCCTCATCCATATTACCTTTGAAGAGGCGGCCTT
>JAZMZQ010000058.1:0-5385 GCA_045586045.1 Eubacteriales bacterium | reverse complement strand
CATGATAAAGAATATCAATATATAGTGGGTGCCAATACCAAAAGTATAAGTTTACATAATAATTACAGCTTGGTTTACATAATTGTATTTGGTCATCTTTTACAAAAAAATATTTTATGGTTTTTAATGCTTGATTATCTCATAATTTTAAGGTAAAATTGTATTCGCCGCCGGAAAATTGGGCGGCGAATTTTATCTTTACATAATTTTTTGCATAATTGCGGACAATCCCTCGTAAATTATATCGAGGTGATATAATTGGTTCGTATTTTGAAAAAAATTAAGAATTCCTATTTAGAAGAATTGCCCATCATCAAAATATATGGTGCAATTTATTTGATCGGCGGCTTAATCGGAATGATAGCCGCAATTTTAATGCGGGATCAATTTTCTGAGCAAGCGCGCTTGCTTTTCAGCCCTGAAAATTGCTGCAGCTTTTGGCCGGCTTTTTTGCAGCAGGCGCTCTTTTTCGGGATTGTCTTTCTATTAGGACTTACAGCCGTAGGAATCCCGCTTCTGCCGCTTTATCCGCTTTATAAAGGATTTTCCTTAGGGCTCATCGTTGCGCTTGCCATTCTTCTTCATGGCCCCAAAGGATTATTGGTAGGATTTCCGGCATTCTTTTTTCAGAATTTTTTATATACATTTCTGGGCTATTTTATTTGTTATTCTTCTGCAAGATTATCCCTATCATTATTTGAATTGATTCGAGGCAGGGGAAAGCATAGTGCTACATACCGAGAATTAATTCATCATATTTATTGTATTCTTCCTGTATTGCCTGCCATTTCAATCGGTGCTTTATGGGAATGGAAGGTTGTCCCAATCATTTTGAATTTCATTTAAGAAGGAGGTGAGCAGATTGGAACGGACCTATATGAACTTTTGTAACTATTTAATGACTAAAAAGGGAACGTCCGCCAATACGCTCGCTTCCTATCAAAGAGATTTGCGTCAATTAATGATCTTTTTGCAGGCCAAAAATATCCATAATTGGGTGCAAGTGAATGATGAGATTTTGACGGAATATTTTGATTCTCTCAAGCGCGCCAAAAAGAGTGATGCTACTATTTCTCGTTCGATGTCTACGATGCGTTGCTTTTATAAATATCTCCTTTCCAAGAAAATTGTTTCCTTGAATCCCATGACGGGGATCAAAGGTCAACGCAGTGTCTCCCGCCCTCCCGAGATTCTAACGGGAGATGAAGTATCTCTGCTTCTCTGGCAGCCGGATATTCAGACCTGTAAAGGGATTCGAGATAAAGCAATGCTCGAGGTATTATATGCCTCCGGCATCCGAGCAAGCGAGCTTTTGAATCTTAAGCTTGCCGATATTAATCTGGAGATCGGCTATATCATGATGAATCATCATGACGATAACGAACGAATCATTCCGCTTTATTCTTTGGCGGTACAAGCTCTGAAAAGCTATATTAACGAAAGCAGACCCCTGCTTTGCGCCAATTCCAAAGAAACAACCCTTTTCTTAAACACCAACGGACAACCTATGACGCGTCAAGGTTTCTGGAAATTGGTAAAGGGCTATACTGCCGCAGCAAAAATTGAAAAGGATATCACCCCAAAAACTTTGCGCCATTCCTTTGCGGCTCATCTTTTGGAAAACGGAGCCGATATCAATATGGTAAAAGATATGATGGGCCATTCCTCCATCAATTCTACCAAGGTATATGCAAAGCTTTTGAAGAATAAATACTTAACCACATATGAGCATTGCCATCCCCGTGCAGTGAAAGCAGGTGAATAAATGGGTCTTTTCAACAATTATCTTAAAGAGGGGAAGGGCGTAAGCAAGGAGCAAAATACCCCTCGCTTTATCCTCTTTTTTCAAATTTATTTTCGTAAATTTTGGAATTTGATCAGCCTGAACCTTCTTTATATTGCATTTTGCATTCCCATTATCACGATCGGCCCCGCCACTGCAGCGATGACAAAAATTCTTAGAAATTACGCCAGAGAAGAGCATGCCTTCCTTTGGGGCGATTTTTTAGAAACTTTCAAGAAGAATTTTAAGCAAGGCTTTTTATATTGGCTTCTCGATCTTTTTGTAACCGTATTTTTAATATTTGATTTAATGTGCGTAGCGGCGCTCCCGAATAAAATGCTGATCACCATCTGCACGGCGGGAATTCTATTTGCGTTGGTTGTAACCACCTTTATGCGCTATTATGTCTATAGCATGATGGTAACCTTCAAGCTGAACCTTCGCCAATTATTAAAAAACGCTTTTATCTTCTGCTGGGCGGCATTCTTCAAAAATATCCTTCTGACCGCGTTGATTATCATCATCACATGGCTGATGGTATTTAAGATGAATTTCTTCCTACTCTTGTTCTTGATTGCAACTTTATATTTTTCAACCTTCGGTCTCTTAATCAATTTTATGGTCAATCCCACCATAAAAAAATATATGATCGACGGTTATGATCCGCAAACAGGCGAAAAGCTGGAAGAAGAAAAATATGACGGCTTTGATGAGCCGATTCCGGATGAATTAGATTAAAAAAACGTAATGCTTCTCAAATGGAAGCATTACGTTTTTTATTTAGACTATCCTACTTTCTTAAACACGCTGCATAAGATGCTTGAACATGAGGATACAATCCCATTATAATAGTTTTTCAATGATTATCAATCTTATTTTCAAAAACTATTGTCTTTTATTGATGGATTTGATATAATATTTAATCGGTAAATTTAGAGCATTTGCGAGGTTTTTGCATATGAAAAAGAAAAGTATCATCGCGATTATTTTTTCCGTCGTTTTAGTAATCGTTATTGCAGCCTTTATTGTCCTGCTGCCCAAGATTAAAGGCTATCTGCCGTTTTTTTATGATAAAATGGGCATCAAGCAAGAGGACAAGCCCTATACATTGATCATCGATAAATATGAATACGAAAACGAGGTGGCAATCCGCCTCGCAGAGAACGGCGTGGTATGCTCCTCCTATCGTTTTTTAGGGTATTTTAAGAAAAATCATGCCGATTTTGAATGGAAAACAGGCGTGTATCAATTGAACGCCAATATGTCCTACAAAGAATTATTTAAGGCGCTTTCATCCCCCTCTTCCGATCTCAACTATGTTAAATTTACCGTTCCTGAAGGGACGAATATTCGCGGGATTGCAGCGATTGTAGAAAAAAGCGGCTTATGTTCGGCTTCTGATTTCTTGGCAGCGGCCGATAGCTATGATTATAACTATTCTTTCATTGAGGATCTCAAAAAAAGAGATCAAAGCCTGATCGGCTATAAATTAGAGGGATTTTTATTTCCCGCAACCTATGAATTCCGCGCAGATACAGTAACTCCCAAAGAGATTGTTGATGAAATGCTCAAGGCATTTTGCGAATATGTTGATGAAGATATGATCAAAAAGGCCAAGGATATGGGGCTTACTGTTAATGAATTTATCACCCTTGGTTCCGTCGTGCAAGCAGAGGCTTTCAGCAAGGAATCTATGAAATATGTCGCTTCCGTATTTTGGAATCGCTTAAATTCCACCGGAGTTCGTCAGCTGCAATCCGATCCTACCACCACCTATGCCAAGGCCCTTTCAGTCGTTTCTCATTATTCCTCTAATATGAAAGCGGCTTATGATACTTATTCCTGCATCGGTCTTCCTATCGGGCCTACTAATTGCCCCGGAACCGATGTATTAACTGCCGTACTCAATCCGGCAAAGACGGATTATTATTATTTTGTAACAGATAAAAACGGCAAATTCTACTACAATGAAACCTATCAAGGCCATAATAAAACCATTCGAAATCTTGTCGACAACAATCTTTGGGGATAATCAATTATGCTTCATTATATTCAACGCTCTCCTTTAGATAAAGTATATGGAGAAGCCGCAAAAAGGGGAGAGGAGTTTTCTTTTTCCCGCGCAATGATCGGGGAAGAAATTCATTATCAGATTGCCATTTGGAGCGATAGTGATCGACCTGAAATTGTGCAATTCAAGGATTGCTCTGCAATTTTCAAGCGTATCTATATTGCTAAAAATGTACCGGTTGCTTTTGCGCATTATTCCGATGATAAAGACCCCAATTATCTATCCGATGATGATGCAATGATTCCCGATTGCCTGATTCCGATTTCTCCCTTAGATACCATCTCCATCGGGAATACACCCACCTTGATTTGGGTTACGGTCTACGGCAATATTCCCGGTGAATATGCAGTTGATTTTGAATTCACAACAGATGAGCAGGCACTGACAACTCATTTCACCCTAAAAGTAATCAATCATCTTCTTCCAAAGAAAATCAATCTTCTTCGATGCGCCTTATCGCCCCACTCTATTGCGGAGCAAGGTAATTTCCCGCTTTATTCCAATGTATTTTGGGAGCATCTTGAAGAGCATTTCAAGGTTGCAAAGAGGCACGGCATCACCGATATTATAACACCGCTCTTTTCATCTGAGGAGAGCCGCCATATAAATCGTTCGCCCGATCAATTGATCAAAATCCACGAAGTCAATCGGGATTATGAATATAATTATGATCAATTGGATTCATGGATTATGCTCGCCAATCGGTGCGGGATCAAAAATTTCACTTTCCAAGCGATTTTTCCATCCATGAAGCGCAAGAAATGTCCGCTCGTCTATGGGGAGCGATTTAAGCATCCTTATCTCATCTTTTCCGATGAAGATGAGATGCTTTCAGACCGATTCTTTACCTTTTTGAAAGATTTTCTGAAAAAACTAAATCAGCATTTGCAAGAGTTGCCCATTAATATCAGCGTTACCTATTTAATCACCGACGAAATCGATGAAAATTCAGTTGAGTTATATAAAGACTGTGTATATAAAATCAAGCGCGCACTTAACGGGCAAAATATCACATATAAACTAAGAAATCCCGATCTATTCGACTTAACAAACAGCCCTACACCCGTTGTCTCCATTGCCGATATCGAACCATTCAGCAATATGCCTTATGGCCCATATCTTTATTTTGATAGCGATTCAAGCCGAGGGATTGCCAACCAGCTGATCGCTTCACCCTCTATTCGGATGCGTGCTTTAGGCTTTTTATGCTATAAATATGAGGTATCGGGCGTAATGCTCTATCAATACAACAGCAATATCTCGCCGCTTACCTATAAGCACTTTAATTCTTTATTATCGCCCGATGGCGAGGCGAGTGTTCCTGCAGGAAGTACCTTTATGGTATATAATGAATTGAACGGGCCTTGGCCCTCCGTTCGCCTGTTAATGCTGCGTTCCGCTTTGCAAGACGCTACTGCTCTTCAAATATTACAAGGGTATGTTGATCGTGCCGATATTATCAAGATGATTGATCAAGAATTCTTAGTAACTGCAAATCAATATTCAATCAATGAAGATAATTTCACAAAAC
>JAZMZQ010000057.1:0-3036 GCA_045586045.1 Eubacteriales bacterium | reverse complement strand
CTCCAGCTTTTCCCGCCGCTTTGGCGACAAAAAAGGCCCCAGCGCACGAAACAGCGCCGTATGCCGTTCATTTCCCCCGGGCAGCGACTTCAGCATGTCAAGCCCGGGCAGATCGCGGAGCATCCAAGAGAGCATCCCGCTCCCCATCTTCATATTGAGCGATCATCTTTTTTCCGCCGCCGCTATAGCCGGTAAGAGAATGGCAGGTAAGCTCCGCATCTTTCGGCAAAATTCCCGCCTCAATCAGCGGCGCCACCAGCGCAATAAAGCCGCTGGCATGGCAGCCGGGGACAGCGATCCGCTTGGCCTCTTTCACCTTTTCAAAGCCGATGGCGGAAAGCTCGGGAAAGCCGTAGCACCAATTCGGATCGGTGCGATGGGCGGTGGAGGTATCCAAAACCACCGTATTGGGATTTTCAATCATTGCCACCGCTTCCCTTGCGGCATCATCCGGCAGGCATAAAAATGCAATGTCGGCCTCATTCAGCATTTGCTTCCGCGCGGCAGGATCCTTGCGGCGCTCTTCCGGAAGGGTCAGCAAGGTGATATCCTCTCTTTTTTCCAAGCGCTCGCGAATCCGAAGGCCGGTTGTACCGGCGCTGCCGTCGATGAATACTTTTTTACTCATTTCAGATAATCCTCTACAAATTGAATCTGGGCCTGCACCGATTGAGGGCCGGTGCCGCCTGCAGAGATTCGCTTGGAAACGCAGGTCTCCAAGGAAATCTCATGATAAACATCCTCTTCAAAGAGAGGAGAAAATTCTCTCAAGGTGGCAAGAGAGAGCTCCTCCAGCACCTTCTTTTCCTCGATCGCGCGGGCAACCGTCTGCCCCACAATCTTATAAGCGGTGCGGAAGGGCAAGCCCTTTTTCACCAAATAATCGGCAAGATCGGTGGCATTAATAAAGCCCTTTCCTGCCGCCGCATACATATTTTCGGGCAGCGCCTTCATGGTGCGGATCATGGGAGCAAAGATCTTTAAGCATTTCTTTACCGTATCCACACTATCGAAAATCGCCTCTTTATCCTCTTGCATATCTTTATTATAAGCGAGAGGCAAGCCCTTCAGGGTGGTCAGCAGCGCAAAAAGATCTCCGTATACACGGCCGGTCTTTCCTCTGACAAGCTCTGCCATATCGGGATTCTTCTTCTGGGGCATGATGCTGGAGCCGGTGGTATAGCTATCATCCAATTCAATAAATTTGAATTCCCAAGAGGACCAAAGGATGATCTCCTCGTAAAAGCGAGAAAGATGCATCATGATCAGCGAAAAGGCGCTCATCAGCTCCACGCAGAAATCCCGATCGGATACCCCGTCGATGCTATTGAGGGTATAGCCATCAAAGCCAAGGCGTTTTGCCGTCTCCGCCCGATCGGTATCATAGGTAGTGCCTGCCAAGGCGCAGGAGCCCAAAGGATTTTGGTTCATCCGCCGAGTGGCATCTTCCAATCTGCCGATATCCCGAATCAGCATCATGCAATAGGCCAGCAGATGATGGCCGAAGGTGATGGGCTGCGCCCGCTGCAGATGAGTATAGCCCGAGCAGATCACATCCTTATTCGCTTTTGCCTGCTCTAAAACGGCAGAAAGCAACTCTTTGATCAGAGCAATGATCTCATTGGCCTCATCCCGCAGATAAAGGCGGATATCTACCGCTACCTGATCGTTGCGGCTGCGGGCTGTATGCAGTTTTTTGCCAAGATCCCCAATCCGCTTGGTCAGCACCGATTCCACAAACATATGGATATCCTCTGCCGCCCAATCGAAAGCGAGCGCTCCGCTCTCAAGATCCTCTAAGATCCCGCCCAAGGCTTCGATGATCCGATCCCCTTCTTCTTGGGTGAGGATTCCCTGCTTTGCCAGCATGGCAGCATGAGCCATAGAGCCTTGAATATCCTGCCGAAACATCCGGCTATCGAAATGAATTGATGAATTAAAGTCGTCGGCCTCCCGATCCAATTCCTTGGAGAAGCGGCCTGCCCACATTTTTTCCATTGTCTTTTTTACAGCTCCAAACCGTTTTTCTTACGCATCTTTGCGTTAACCTTTACAGGCAGACCAAAGAGATTGATAAAGCCTGCAGAATCCTTCTGATCATAGACTTCGTCCTCATCAAAGGTTGCGATCTCGGGATCATAGAGAGAGAAGGGAGAGGTTACGGAAGAGAGAATCATATTGCCCTTATAGAGCTTGAGCTTGACATCGCCCGTAACAGTCTCCTGCGTAGAATCTACAAACGCCATAATGGCCTTGGTCAGCGGGGTAAACCACTGGCCGTCATAAATGATTTCAGCAAATTTCTGAGCAACCAAAGCTTTATAATGGGAAGTTGCCTTATCCAGGCAAAGAGTCTCCAAAATCTCATGGGCCTTATAAAGGATGGTGCCGCCGGGAGTCTCATATACTCCGCGGCATTTCATGCCGACCAAGCGATTCTCCACAATGTCCAAAAGGCCGATCCCGTTCTTTCCGCCCAGCTCGTTGAGCTTCCAGATCAGATCCACAGCGTAGATCTCTTTTCCGTCGATAGCGGTGGGGATTCCCTTTTCAAAATGGATGGTTACATAAGTAGGTGCATCGGGTGCTTGCTCGGGAGATACGCCCATCTCCAAAAAGCCCTCTTTATTATAGAGCGGCTCATTGGCGGGATCCTCCAGATCCAAGCCCTCATGGGAAAGATGCCACATATTTTTATCCTTGGAATAGTTGGTCTCGCGGTTGATCTTCAAGGGGACATTATGGGCCTCGGCATAAGCAATCTCCTCTTCGCGGGATTTAATATCCCACTCCCGCCAAGGAGCAATAATGGGCATATCGGGTGCAAAAGCCTTAATGGTAAGCTCAAAACGAACTTGATCGTTTCCCTTACCCGTGCAACCGTGACAAATAGCATCAGCTCCCTCAGCCTCAGCAATTTCAACAATACGCTTAGCGATAACGGGACGAGCAAAAGAAGTACCAAGGAGATACTCCTCATATTTAGCACCCGCCATAACAGTTGGAATAATGTAATCATCAACAAACTCGTCGGTA
>JAZMZQ010000056.1:0-17815 GCA_045586045.1 Eubacteriales bacterium | reverse complement strand
TGTCTTGGATGCGGTTGAAAAAATTGAGGTTTTAGCTCCTGCATCTGTTGAAGCTTATCGCAATCGCCTTGAGGAAAAGATCCGTGAAACGCTCCAAGAGCATTCTGTAGACGAGGGCAGGCTTCTTACGGAAGTGGCTATTTTTGCCGATAAGGTCGCAGTGGATGAAGAAACGGTGCGCTTGAGAAGCCATTTATCGCAATTCAATGATTTATTGGAGCAGGGTGGTGCTGTTGGCAAGAAAATTGACTTTTTGATTCAAGAAATGAACCGAGAAATCAACACCATCGGCTCTAAATGCAATAGCATCGATATTACTCGAATTGTCGTGGATGTGAAATCCTGCATCGAAAAAATCAGAGAGCAGATTCAAAATGTGGAGTAAGGAATTATGAAATTAATTAACATTGGATTCGGTAATATGATCAACTCTTCTCGCGTGATTGCGATTGTGAGTCCGGATAGTGCGCCAATTAAAAGAATTATTTTAGAGGCAAAAGAAAATAGTGTTTTAGTTGACGCTACATACGGAAGAAGAACCAGAGCGGTGATTATTACCGATAGTGATCATGTGATATTATCTCCTTTGCAACCTGAGACTGTTGCAAACCGCCTTACCGATAGCTATGAGGATGAGGAGGACGAGGATGATGAATAAGGGAAAATTGATCATTATATCCGGCCCCAGCGGAGCAGGAAAGGGGACAGTGCTTGCCGAAGTTTTTAAGCGAAAGCAAGATTTGAAATATTCTGTATCCGCAACGACTCGTTTGCCTCGCCCCGGAGAGGTGGACGGTGTCCAGTATTTCTTCATTACCAAGGAGCAATTCGAAGAAAAAATCAAGCGTGATGAAATGCTGGAGTATGCAGTTTATTGCGATAACTATTATGGTACACCGGCAGATTTTGTGGAACTGCAGCGGATGCAAGGCCTAGATGTTGTCTTGGAAATTGAGCCTTGCGGTGCGATGCAGGTAATGGAAAAATGTAAGGATGCTGTATCAATCTTCATTTTGCCGCCGAGCATTGAAGAGCTTGAACGTAGACTTTGCGGCCGTGGCACCGAATCGGAGGCTGTGGTTGCCGCAAGAATCAGTAAAGCACGCTCTGAACTTGAGCAAAAGGACCGATATGGATATACAGTGGTTAATGATGATGTAATTCGTGCCGCTGAAGAAATTGTGAAAATTATTGAAAGATAAAGGAGAAAAAAGAAAATGTTGTATCCCGCAGTTGCAGAACTTGAAAAGGTTGCTAAGAGCCGTTATGCATTGGTTATTACCATCGCTAAGCGCGCTCGTCAGATTTCCGAACATGCCGAAGCTTGCGGCACAGAGCTTGCTGAAAAACCTGTAAAGCTTGCTATCATGGATATTTACAACGGCAAGGTTGCTCTTAAAAATCAAGAATTGAGCGCAGAGGAATAATTTTTGTGATCTGCCGCGTTGCTGTTGATCAAATTATATCTCGCATTGATCGCGACTATGATTATCTTTTACCGGACCATTTATCAGAAGGCGTTGCATCCGGCACTCGTGTCTTGGTACCTTTCGGCCATGCGAATGCTTTGCGAAAAGCAATTGTTCTTTCGGTTTTTCATGGCGATACTTCCGAAGGCTTGAAGAGCGTTGTCCGTGTATTGGATCAAAAACCGATTCTTTCTCCGCTTCAAATGAAATTGGCAGAGTGGATGTCGGAGCAATATTTTATTACTCGCTATCAAGCGGTGCGCTGTATGATTCCTCGCGGGTTGGACTATCGAGTGAATGAGATTTTTGCATTAAATCCCGATCTTGATGGGTTTTCTTCCGAATATGAGGAGTTGGTGGCCTATATGAAAGAAATTGGCCATGCAGTTCGGCGTTCTGATTTTCCGCAGAAACTGAAAAAATATTGCTTACCTGCTTTCAGAGATGGCGTATTGATTGAGGAAATTCAATCGATTCGAAACATCGGTGATTTGAAGGAAAAAAAGATTCGTTTGGCGGTTTCTGCCGAGCAGGCGGAGCTTTATCTTTCGGAACTTAGCCATCGTTTTGCAAAGCAGCGTGATCTTTTAGCTGTTTTTTTGGATGAGCCGGTGCTTTCTGCAAAAGACGCTCTCTATTATTCCGGATGCGGCCCTTCAACGGTTAAGACCCTTGTTCAAAAAGGGCTGATTGAGGTGTTTCATGAAGCAAAGGAGCGGATTCCCTATCAAGCAATGGCTCGTGCTGAAAAGCGTGAACCCCTTAGACTTGAGCCGGAGCAGCAAAAAGTTTATCAAGAAATTGTAGGATGCGCCCATCAAGAAAGCACCCATCTTCTCTATGGCGTTACCGGAAGCGGAAAAACCCATGTTTTTATGGCGCTGATGGATCATATTGTCGCCGAAGGCAGATCGGTATTGATGCTGGTACCTGAGATTGCGTTGACTCCGCAGATGCTTAGTCGGTTTTACCAACGCTATGGTGATTGTGTATCGGTGCTGCATAGCGGCCTTTCTATCGGCGAAAAAGCAGATGAATGGAAAAAGATCTATGCAGGAAAAGCGCAGGTCATCGTTGGCACACGCAGCGCGATTTTTGCGCCCGTGCAGAATCTTGGCCTTATCATTTTGGATGAAGAGCATGAATCAACCTATAAATCCGAATCAACCCCTCGCTATCATGCGAGAGATATTGGCAGATTTTTATCCCATCACCATGAAATTCCGCTTCTTTTAGCCTCTGCTACGCCTTCCATGGAAAGCTATTACCACGCTGAACGCGGTGATTATAAGCTTCATCGATTAACAAAACGCTATAATAATGCAAAGCTTCCCGAAGTTCGCTTGGTTGATATGCGGCAGGAAGTTTTAGTTCAAGGGGCAAAGCTTTTCAGCGATCCTTTAAGAGATGCGCTTGATGAAACCTTAAAAGCAGGGGAGCAGGCAATCCTTTTTCTCAATCGTAGAGGGATGCACTCCGTTGTCGGATGCTCTTCTTGCGGAGCGGTAGCAAAATGCCCCTCTTGCGGAATTGCGCTTACTTATCATAAACCGAATCAACGGTTAATGTGCCATTATTGCGGCTATAATATTAAGCGATTTCTTCAATGTCCTGAATGTAAAAGCGAGCATATTAAAATGCTCGGCCTCGGCACGCAGTATGTGGAAGAGGATCTGAAAGCGCTTTTTCCTAATATTCGCATTTTGCGAATGGATATGGACACGGTTGATTCTTATCTTTCCTATGGAGAAATGCTTTCTGATTTCAGAGAAGGAAAATATGATGTAATGCTTGGCACTCAGATGGTGGCCAAAGGATTGGATTTTCCTTCTGTAACATTGGTCGGTGTGCTTCAGGCAGATATGTCTTTATATACAGATGATTTTCGTGCAAACGAGCGCACGTTCAACCTACTGACCCAAGTATGCGGCCGGAGCGGGCGAAGCGGCAGAGAAGGAAAAGCAATCATCCAGACCTATTGCCCCGATCATCAAGTGATAGCGCTTTCGAAGGATCAAGATTATTTGCGCTTTTATCAGCAAGAAATTTCCTTTCGAAAATTAGTGGGCTATCCTCCGTTTTGCGATATATTGCTTCTTACTGCGGAAGGGTATTCAGCAGAGAGCGTAGCAAAGGGAATGGGTTTATTGTATCACTATTTTCAGCAGCAGAGCCATGAGGAGTATAAAGATATTCCCTTACGCTTGCTGACTCCTGTGGTGCCCCGAATCGGGATGCTCCGCGGCAAGCATCGTATGCAGATGCTGATTAAATGCAAAAATACCAAGCGGTTGCGCAGCCTTGTGCGAAGTGCAATGGAGCTGGAGCTTCCGTCGGGTGTTCAGGTTTCATTCAATATGAATCCGATTCAATATATTTGAGGTATTACTATGGCTTTACGAAAAATTGTAAAAAACGATTTAGAATTTTTAGGGAAGAAATCTCGCCCCGTAACAGTCTTTGATGAAAAGCTTGCTGCTTTGATTGAAGATATGAGAGAAACACTCCGCAAAGAAGAAGGGGCAGGCCTCGCGGCGCCGCAGGTTGGGATTCTTCGAAGAATTTTTATTGCCGATATTCATTGCGATGGATCGATTTATAAGGAATTTATCAATCCTGAAATTATTTCGGCAACAGGGAAGAATGATCGCTATTATGAAGGGTGTCTTTCGTTCCCCGGCCGCTCTTTCAATGTAACACGCGCGCATAAGGTTACAATGCGTGCCCAAGATGTAAAGGGTGAATTCTTTGAGTTTACAGCCGAAGATTTTGTGGCTCGATGCCTTTTGCATGAATTTGATCATTTGAATGGTCTTACCTTGCCTGTAGTAGGAAAAGAGGTCTTCGAAAATGATTAAGGATTTAAGAGTACTTTTTATGGGCACTCCTGATTTTGCAGTAAGCTCATGTAAAGCTCTTTATGAAAATACTACCCTTGTAGGGGTTGTTACCCAGCCGGACCGACCGAAAGGCCGCGGCGGAAAAATGGCTGCACCGGAAGTGAAGATTTACGCCGAATCTATCGGATTGCCGGTTTATCAACCTCTTTCTTTGAAAGATGGGGCTTTTCAAAGCACTTTGGAACTGCTGCAACCTGATCTCATTGTTGTGGCGGCATATGGTCGTATTCTTCCTGAATATATTTTGAATTTTCCCCGCTTTGGCTGTATCAATGTGCATGGATCTCTTCTGCCGAAATATCGCGGTGCTGCGCCGATTCAACGGGCAGTGATGAATGGCGATAAGCAGACCGGTGTTACCATCATGAAAATGGCTAAAGGAATGGATACGGGCGATATGGTTTTGCAGCGAACGATGGACATTCTTGAGACGGATACCTCCGGTAGTGTCTTTGATCGGATGGCCGGCCTCGGTGCCGAAGCGTTGATCGAAGCAATTCATCAGATTGTAGGAGGAACTGCGGTATATACCACTCAATGCGAGGAAGAGGCGACTTATGCGCCGATGATCGAAAAAAGCGAAGGGGTATTAGATTTTTCAAAGCCTGCTGCTTATTTGCGAGGCATTATCATGGGGATGAGCCCCTCTCCCGGCGCTTTTGTTGAAATCGGCGATCAACGTCTGAAAATTTATGAAGCGTTGTTTGGCGATGAGACCAATGCTCCTGCAGGTTCGATTACGAAGATTTCAAAAGAGGGAATCGAGATCGCTTGCGGAGATGGCAAAGCGCTTCTTTTGAAAATTTTACAAAAGCAAGGGAAGAATCGTACGGATGCATATTCTTATGCCTGCGGCACCAAACTCTCAGTAGGAGATTTTCTAAAGTAAGGAGTAGAGTCGCGCATGTTTTATAATTATTATTTTGGAATTTATACCATGCTTCCATTGATTATTTTAAGCCTGATCGTGCAATCACGGTTGAATTCCACCTATTCAAAATACAGCCGTATTTCAAATTCCCGCGGGATGACCGGCGGTCAAATGGCGGAAATGATTTTGCGCCAAGCAGGGATCATGGATGTATCGGTTACTTGTATCAATGGCAGTTTGTCGGATCATTTTGATCCCGCTCAAAAGGTGATTCGCTTGTCAGAGGAAGTATACAACGGAAATACCATTGCTGCAATTGGCGTAGCGGCGCATGAATGTGGGCATGCAATTCAATATCATGCTGATTATTTTCCCATTAAGCTGCGCGCATCGGTAGTGGGAATTACTAATTTTAGCTCAAAGTTTCTCTATTTTTTGATTCTTGCAAGTTTATTTATCAATGTGGTCTCTATCAGTTCTGTGATTTTTAATCTTGCAATCCTTTGCTATGCAATTATTTTCTTTTTCCAATTGGTAACCTTGCCGGTGGAATTCAATGCTTCCTCCCGCGCCATAGAGCAGATTGCGGGAAATGGTTTTTCCGAAGAAGAAGTCAAGGGCGTGAAAAAAGTACTTTCTGCTGCCGCGATGACTTATGTGGCATCTGCTATTACTGCACTGGTGCAGCTTTTGGCGATGATCAGCCGTTCCAGAAGACGATGAGAGATCAAGCAAGAGTAATCGCTCTAAAGCTTCTGATTGAATATGAGGAGCGTCATACTTTTCCGAATCTTGCTTTGAAAGAAGCCCTGCGGAATGTGGAAAAAGAGCGGGATCGCCGCTTTATTACGGCATTGGTATATGGAGTTTTGGAAAGAAAAATCACCTTGGATCATTTTCTTTCTGCATGCTGCGATAAAAAGCTATCCTCTCTTTCATCTGCTGTACTTTCAGCGCTGAGAATGGGGGTTTACCAATATTTTTATATGGATATTCCGCCATCAGCGGCTTGCAACACCAGTGTTGCACTTGCAAAAAGTGAAGGCTTTTCCTATAGCGCAGGTTTTATAAATGCTGTGTTGAGGCGGTGCGTGAGAGAGAAGGAGCAGTTGATGCTCTTGAAAAAGGCATCATTTTCAGTCCGTTATTCTATATCACCCTTTTTGGTTGATCTTCTTTTAGAGCAATATGGTAAGGAAACCTTTATTTCCATTATGGAGAATGGATGCAAAAAGGATGAATACCTCTATTTGTTCCATAATAAAAAGAAATGTTCCGAAGAAGCGTTACTCCATGCTTTGGAGAGTGAAGGCATTTCCTTGGAAATGGCAGATCTTCCGCAGCTTTATAAGACGAAAGCATCATTTTCGATAGAGGGATCCAAAGCCTATCAAAATGGTTTCTATCATATTATCGGTCATCATTCGGCATTGGCGGCTCTTTTAATGCCTGAAAATGCAAAGGAAATTCTTGATCTTTGCGCGGCACCGGGCGGCAAAACTTTTGCCATGGCTTCAAGGACAAGAGGAAAAATTCGTGCATATGATGTTCATCCCCATAAAGTGCAGCTGCTGAAGAAAAGTGCAGAGCAAATGGGGCATCAAAATGTATATCCTTGCTTAGGCAATAGCTCGATTTATGATCCGTCCCTTGATGAGAGCGCTGATTTTATATTGTGTGATGTGCCTTGCAGTGGCCTTGGCATGATCGGTAAAAAGCCGGATATTAAGTATAATGAATATGATTATACGGAACTTCGGGAAATCCAAAGAAATATCTTAGAAAATGCAAGTAAATATTTGAGGGCAGGCGGAAGATTGGTATATTCCACCTGCACAATAGATCGGCGAGAGAATGAGCAGCAGATTGAGCAATTTTTGGAAAAACATCCTGAGTTTGAGCGAGATTGCTCTGATTTTGAGAAAGGGGAGAAGCTCTTTCTTCCGAATGCCGATGGAGATGGCTTTTTCATCGCCGTATTAAAGAAAGGAACATAAGTGAGGGCAGATCTAAAATCAATGACAATGGAGGAATTATCCGCCTACATAAAAACATGCGGACAGCCTGCATTTCGTGCCAAACAGATCTTTCGTTGGCTTCATCGCGGTGTACGCCGTTTCGATGAAATGACCGATCTTCCCAAGGCGTTTCAGCAAAAATTGGAGCAAGAGGCATTTATTACGAGCCTTAAGCAATTTGAACGATATCGTTCTTCAATTGATGATACGGTTAAATACCTCTTTGAACTTCCCGATCATCATTTGATTGAAACGGTGGCGATGAAATATAATCATGGTTATTCACTGTGCATTTCCTCTCAAGTGGGATGCAGAATGGGATGCGCTTTTTGCCAATCCACTAAAAACGGCTTGGTTCGCTCTCTCAATGCGGGCGAAATTTTAGATCAGGTTCTGAAAGCGCAAGAGGATCTTGGTGAGCGGATTTCCAATATTGTAATGATGGGGATCGGTGAGCCGATGGATAATTTTGATGAAGTAATTCGCTTTTTGAAGAATGTGAATGATCCGGAAGGAATCAATATTGGTTATCGGCATATTTCACTTTCGACCTGCGGAGTTGTACCGGGGATTATGAAATTGGCTGAGCACGAATTCCCCATCACATTATCGATTTCATTGCATGGTACTACAGATGAAGCACGATCCGCTACGATGCCCATCAATCGAAAATATAATTTGCAATCATTATTGGAGGCTTGCAGAAAATATCAAGAGATCACCGGGCGGCGGATTTCTTTTGAATATGCGGTGATTGAAGGAGTGAATGATCGTTATGAGGATGCAAAAAGGTTGGCAACTCTTTTGAAGGGATTGCTTGCCCATGTAAATTTGATTCCGGTCAATCCTATTGAAAACGGACGTTTTAAGCCCCCAAAACGGGCAGCTGTAATGGCTTTTCAGCAGCAACTGACAGATCTTGGATTAAATGCGACAATCAGAAGGACCTTAGGAAGTGATATTTCTGCATCCTGCGGTCAGCTTAGACATAAACACCTTGAAAAGGAGGTTGATAACCATGAGAATCAAGGGTGAGAGCCATATCGGAATGGTTCGAAAAGAAAATCAAGACGCATTCAAAATTGAACAGCCGGATCAAGAACTTTGCTTCGGTGTGGTCTGCGACGGAATGGGAGGCGCTAAAGGCGGCAGTTATGCGAGCATGATTGCGGTTGAGACTGCCAAAGAATATTTCGACGTAGCAGAAGCAAAAAAGAATCCTGAGCAAATTCTCAGAAAGATTGCTATGGAAAGCAACCAGCGTGTTTATGAGCAAGCCAAAGATAATATGGCTTATCAAGGAATGGGCACCACGATGGTTGCTGCTATTGCTCGAAAGAATCGAGTGGAGCTCATTAATGTAGGTGATAGCCGCGCGTATCATATTACCAATGGAAATATTTCTCAAATCACCAAGGATCACTCCGCCGTGCAAGAATTGGTCGATCGTGGGCATTTAACTGAACGGCAAGCAAAAATTCATCCAAATAAGAATATTATTACAAGAGCCATCGGGATCGAGGATGAAGTCGATGTTGATTGCTATAGCGTAGACGCAGAGCAAGGTGATATTATCATTTTGTGTTCGGATGGGTTGAGCAATTTTGTGGATGAAAATGAAATTCACTTTGAGGTATCGGGCGGTCTTTTCGATGATCTTCCGAAACGCTTGATTGATTTGGCCAACAGTAGGGGCGGCACGGACAATATTACCGTGGTAGCCATTGAAATATAAGGAGGATATTAGGATGGAAAAGTATATCGGAAAAGTATTAAATGACCGTTACATGATTACCGAAGTGGTTGGTGTAGGTGGAATGGCCTATGTTTTCAAAGCATTTGATAAGGTCTGCAATCGTTTGGTTGCGGTAAAAGTGCTGAAGGACGAATTCATGGCCGATGCTCAATTCAGACGTCGCTTTACCAATGAATCCAAAGCAATTACCATGCTTTCTCATAGCAACATTGTAGATGTATATGATGTTTGCCTTGAGGGTGATGCTCTTTATATCGTTATGGAATATATCGACGGAATCACGTTGAAAGAATACATGGAGAAGAAGGGTGTTTTAAGCCCCAACGAGGCATTGCATTTTATTAAGCAAATTCTCGGCGGGCTTGCCCATGCCCATGAGCGCGGCATTGTTCATCGCGATATTAAGCCTCATAATATCATCCTTTTGAAGGACGGAAGCATCAAAATTACGGATTTTGGCATTGCTAGACTCACTAAATTTGATACTCAGACCATGAGCGATATGGCGATCGGCTCGGTCCACTATATTAGCCCTGAGCAGGCCAGCGGGGATCGTACCGATGCGCGCAGCGATATTTATTCTGTCGGTATTATTCTTTATGAAATGCTTACTGCTAAACTTCCTTTTGAGGCAGACACGGCCGTTGCCGTTGCTTTAATGCAGGTTCAGGCTCAGCCTGATCTTCCTACCGAACTGAATTCGGAAACTCCTCAAGGCTTAGAGGATATTACCTTGAAGGCAATGATGAAAGATCCTGCTGTTCGCTATCAATCTGTCGGAGCTATTCTTGCAGATATAGCTCAATTTGAAGAAGATCCTACAATCACATTTAATTATCTTGCTGATTCTGATGGGCCTGAAATTGATCTTGATAATTCACCTACCATCTCTGCGCCTTCTTTAGATGAGCTGAAGGAGATTGAAGCGATTGACGAGGAGCAAGAGACGGAAGAAGAGGAAAAAGAAGAGGAAGAGAACGAAAGTAAATTCAAGACAATCTGGCTTCCGATTATAGCCGGCGTTGGCTCTGCGTTCGTAATCTTGATTTTAATCGCTTTGGGCATCATTTTCCAAAAGGAACTCTTTGGCGGAAAGATGGTGGCTTGCCCGAATGTTGTAGGGATGAAATTAGATAAAGCGAAGAAGGAAAATGATTTCAAATTTGTCGTAGGCTCTACAGTTGCAAGTGATGAATATGCCGAAGGGGAAATTGTATCTCAAGATCCTGAGGCCGGCGATGAAATTAAGAAAAAGGGCACCATTAATGTTGTCGTTAGCAGTGGAGCAGAAACCGATGAAAACAACACGAATGGGGATGAGGTTGAAGAGAAAAAGAAAGTACCTGATGTTCGAGAGATGAGCCGTTCTGAGGCAATTGATGCTTTTAAGGATGCCAATATTTCCTATCGCATTGTCAATCAATATAGTGATGATGTCGATGAGGGCTATGTTGTCTCTACCGATCCTGCTGCCGGTGAGGAAATTTTGCCTGCCGATATTGTTACCATCTATGTCAGTGATGGTCCCGAATCCGATCCCACCGTTACCATGCCGGATCTTACCAAACTTTCTTTGAGTGTTGCGAAAACAACGATTACCAACAACAAATTAAAAGTTGGCAAGATATCGGAAGAATATAGCGATACCGTTGCCGAAGGAGTGGTAATTTCTCAGAGTATTGCAAAGAATGAGAGTGTTGCTGAAGGTACGGCGGTTGATCTGGTGGTAAGCCTTGGTAAAGAACCTGTTAAAGCGACAATGGTTACCATGCCTGATCTTTCTAACATGTCCTTGAGCGTTGCCCAGACAACCATTCTTAATAACAAACTGAAAATTGGCCTTGTTGTAGAAGAGTATAGCGATACGGTCGCTGAAGGGAATGTGATTTCTCAAAGTGTTGCAAAGGGCGAAAGTGTTGAAGAGGGGACGGCGATTAATCTTGTAATCAGCCTTGGTATTAAACCTTCTGACGATATAGTTGATTCTGATGTGAGCACCGATGGTGGCGATTCTTCTGATCAGCAATCTTCTACCGAGGAGCCCTCAAGCCAAACAACTCCTACTGCATAATCGCATATGAGAGGAAAAATAATCAAATTACTCTCCGGCGTTTATACGGTTGAAACCCTCGAAGGGCTTTATGAATGCCGCGCAAAGGGGAGTTTTCGAAAAAAAGGAATTACACCCGTTGCAGGAGATGAGGTGGAGATTCTTGCCATGCCGGATCATACAGGGCGGATTGAGAAAATAGAGCAGCGCAAAAACTATCTCATTCGCCCCAATGTATCCAATGTTGATATTATATGCTATGTATCTTCCTATCAAAAACCGGTTCCTGCTCCTTTTACAATTGACAAGATGCTTGTAATCGCGCATTCTCAGGGAATTACACCGATTCTCGTCTTTAATAAATCCGATCTTTCGGAAGATGATGAATGCAGGGCCTTGGCAGAGCGATATCGCGCTCTTGGCTACTCTGTTTTCGATACGTCTGCCGCCAATGGTGCCGGTGTTGATTCATTAAGGGAAGCGCTTAAAGGGAAAACAGTTGTTTTTGCCGGCAATACGGGGGTAGGAAAAAGCAGTATTATGAATGCGCTTTACCCTCATCTCCAATTGGAGACGGGTGAGATTTCCTTAAAGCTTGGGCGTGGCAGGCATACCACACGCCATATTGAACTTTATCCGCAAGGCGATGGCTTAATTGCCGATACTCCCGGCTTTGGCGCATTAGAGCTTGAAGGATACGAGATCGGTCGAAATGAACTACCGAAGTATTTCCCTGAATTTCTTCCGTTTTTAGATCAGTGCCCGTATCTTGATTGTGCCCATATGAATGAGCGTGATTGCGCGGTGAAAAATGCAGTGGAAGAAGGCAAAATTCATGATAGCCGATATGAAAGTTATCGGCAGATTTATCAATTTTTGAAGGAGGAGGAAACTCCTTGGCAAAAGAAAACAAACCGCTGATGATTTTTTTGGCGGGTACTCTTTATAATGAAGAAAATCTGATAAAGCAAATCAATTCAAAAGAATATGATTTTTATGGAGCAGATGGCGGGATTCTTCTTGCAGAGAAGCTTGGTTTATCGCTAAAGCATACTTTGGGTGATTTTGATTCGGCTCCAAAGCCACCGCTGGGAGAACCCTTGATCTATCCTTCTGAGAAAGATCAGACAGATGCAGAGCTTGCACTTGATCTTGCAATCCGAGAGGGTTATCACGAAATTTGGCTGATTGCTCCCTTTGGCGGAAGAGTAGATCACACCATTGCGAACCTTTTTCTATTGGAAAAAGCGCAAAAAAATGGAGTTTCCTTATATCTTTATGATGGATTTAATCTCACTTTTTTAATGAAGAAAGGCACGCATCAATTGAATGATCGCTATCGGTATTATTCTTTCTTTGCTTGGAAAAATGAGGCATCTCTATCTTTGGATGGTTTTAAGTATCCGCTGAATCGATATCCCTTAAAAGCATTTGATCCCATTGGTATCAGCAATGAGGCAATTATTGAAGCACCATCCGCTGCCATACATGAAGGAAGTGTTCTTTGCATTTGCATTGAAGAGTGAATCTGGAGGAATTATGACAAGACAAAAACAAAGAAAAGTGGCATTCCAACTAATCTACGCCCTTAATTATCAAGGCTTGGAACAAAAAGAGCAGGCGTTGAAAGAGTTTTATGCGGAGCGTGAATCTCAGGAACCGATTCCCTATATTGATGAGACCGTAACCGGCGTGTGCGAGCATTGGCAAGAGATTGATCAAATGATCGAGCCTGCACTCTCTAATTGGTCCATTAAAAGGGTAAGCGCAGTATGTATGGCGATATTAAGACTTGCTGTATATGAAGTGAAATTTAATGATGAGATTCCGGAGCGTGTGGCTATTAACGAAGCAATTGAACTTGCCAAGGAATTTGGTGAAGATGATGCGAGCGGATTCGTTCACGGTGTGTTGAGCGCCATTGCTAAATAATGGAACGTTCTGCAATTTCTGTAACACAACTGAATCAGTATCTTAAAAACATCCTTGAGGCTGATTATAATCTGCGTAATATTTTGGTTTGCGGAGAGATCTCTAACTTGACCATTCATGGTAGCGGTCATATTTATCTGAAACTGAAGGATGAGGGCGGAATCGTTAGTGCGGTCATGTTTCGCTCTTCTGCTTCTAAATTAAAATTTCGTCCGGAAAACGGGATGAAAGTAATTGTGCGAGGGAATATATCGGTATTTGAAAAAACCGGTGTATATCAAATCTATATTACTGAGATGAAGCAGGATGGAATCGGGGATCTTTATGTAGCATTGGAGCAGCTGAAAAAGCAGCTTGCTGCCGCAGGGATTTTTGATGTTTCTCATAAATTAAAAATTCCTGCAATGCCGAAACGAATTGGCGTCATCACCTCTCCAAGCGGTGCTGCGGTGCGAGATATTATTGATATTACAGGGCGGCGATATCCTTTGGCGGATCTCGTAATTTATCCCGCTATTGTTCAAGGTGATTCTGCTCCTCAATCATTGATTAATGGTCTTCGCTATTTTGAAGAGAAGCAGAATGTAGATGTCATTATTATTGGCCGCGGAGGCGGTTCTATTGAAGATCTTTGGGGATTTAATAGTGCTGAGCTTGCTGTAGAACTTTATAATTGCACAATTCCCACTATTTCTGCCGTGGGCCATGAGACAGATTTTACCATTTGTGATTTTGCAGCAGATCTGCGTGCGCCGACCCCTTCGGCAGCGGCGGAGCTTGCAGTTCCCGATATGGCGGAGCTTATTGAGCAGATTCATCAGAGCCAAAATCGATTAAATGCTGCGCTGAACGGAAAACTCAGGCAGTGCCGCAGCCTTTATGAGCGTTATGCTTTGGCGAAGATTTTGCGGGATCCCAAGGCCTTTACCGATAAGCCATATATGATGCTGGATCATTTGCTCTCGAAATTAAAGCATAGTGCCAATAATGCCTGCAGTGAGCAGAAAATGAAGCTCTCGACTCACATTGCAAAGCTGGATGCTCTCAGCCCTCTCAAAGTGCTTAATAGAGGCTTTGCTATGGCAAGTGATGGTCAGGGGCATCTTATAAAGAGTGTCTCCTCGGTTGAGGTGGATTCTCCCATGGTTTTGAGAATGGCGGATGGCAGCCTTCGCTGCACAGTGAATGAAATTAAAAAAGAGGATCATGATGGAAAAGGAAATGAAATTTGAAGAAGCAATGGCCAAGTTGTCTGAAATTGTCCAGACTCTTGAGCGTGGCGAAGTTTCTCTTGATGATTCAATCGGCTTATTTGAAGAGGGAATGAAACTGAGCAAATATTGCGCATCGATTTTAGAAAAAGCAGAGCAAAAAGTTCAATTTCTGCAAGCAGAAGTGAATGAGGAACAAGCGGATCATGCATAAAGAATATCTTAACTATAAAGAACGATTGGACCATCTGCTCAATGAGGTTATTACTCCTCAAATGCAGCAGGAAAATGCAATCTATTCAGTAATGAAGTATGGCATTTCTACTCCCGGCAAGCGAATTCGAGGTGCAATGCTTTTGGCGTTTTGCGATCGTATTGGAATTGCAAGAGAGCAAAGCGAGCCATTTGCGGTTGCTTTAGAGATGCTCCATGCTTATTCCTTGGTTCATGACGATATGCCGGAGATGGATAACGATCAATATCGCCGAGGGCAACCGACCTGCCATTTGAAATTTGGCTCTGCCTTTGCTTTGTTGGCTGGGGATGGTATTTTGAATTTTGCAATGGAGTACCTTTTGCAAAATCGTAAATACTACAGACCTGAGCGATTTTTAGATGCAATGGACATGCTTTTTTCCGCTTCCGGAGCAAAAGGAATGCTTGCCGGTCAAGTATTAGATAAAGAAGGAGAAGATAAAAGGCTTACTCTTTCGGAGCTTGAACGGCTTCACGCCTGCAAAACCGGCGCGTTGCTTTTAGCACCTGCTACTGTTGCAATGGCATTGGCGGGAAAATACAATGAAAATTATGTAAACTACTGTAAGCATCTCGGTCTTGCTTTCCAGATCAAAGATGATCTTTTAGATGTGGAGGGCAGTTATGAATTTTTAGGAAAAGAGATCGGAAAGGATGCAGAGGATCATAAATCAACCTTTGTATCTATTTTAGGGATCGACGAAGCACGTCGATATTTGGAAAGTGAAATCAAAGCGGCTTTAGAGGCGGCAGGCGATGATTCGCTGTTGCGTTGGATTGCCGAATATACTGCAAGTCGCAATCAATAAATGATGAAATGAAAGGGGTGTTTATCGCCGTGAAGGAAAGCAAATTCTTAAATAAACTCCGTGATCCTGCGGAAATCAAGGCGTTTTCCTATGAAGAGGTAACTGATCTTGGCGAAGAAATCCGAGATTGCCTGATTGAAAATGTATCTCACAACGGTGGGCACCTTGCAAGTAATTTAGGGGTTGTCGAGCTTACGATGGCTTTGCATCGTATTTTTGATTCTCCCAAGGATCAGATTGTATTTGATGTTGGCCATCAATGCTATGTCCATAAGCTTCTTACCGGCCGCTACAAGGATTTTGAATCATTAAGGTGTGGCGGCGGGCTTTCCGGTTTCCCCAATCCTGATGAGAGTTCTCATGATATTTTGAGAACAGGCCATAGTTCTACTGCCATCTCTTCGGCAGTAGGTCTATTAAAAGCCAATCAATTAAAGGGGCTGGATGATCGCTATGTGATTGCGGTTGTAGGAGATGGTGCCATGACCGGCGGGCTTTCTTATGAAGGGCTCAATAATGGCGGGCGAATGAAAGGGAATCTCATTGTTGTATTGAACGATAATGATATGAGCATCTCTGTCAATGTGGGTGCGATTGCAGCAAATCTTTCTAAAATACGCTCCAGAAGATGGTATTTTGGTTTTAAGGATTGGCTCTCAAGAGTAACCCTTCGCACCCCCTTGGTTGGCAAGGCTTTTTATCGATTGTTTCAAAAGATTAAGCAAAGCCTGAAATCCTTTTTTTATCAAGGCAATATCTTTGAAGACATGGGCTTTTATTATCTGGGGCCTGTGGATGGCCATAATCAGCAGCAGCTTGAGCGCGTGTTGCAAAGAGCAAAGGATTTGAAAAAGCCATGCCTTGTCCATGCCAAAACAATAAAAGGAAAAGGATATTTGTTTGCTGAAAATCAACCTTCTGATTTTCATGGTATTAGCTCCTTTGTCGTAGAGACGGGGGAGCATGGGAATAAGGTTAAGCCTGATTTTTCTGATGTATTTGGAGATACGCTTTGTAAAATTGCCAAAGAAGATGAGCGGATTTGCGCGATTACTGCAGCGATGGGAGCAGGATGCGGGCTTACTCGGTTTTCTGAGGAGTTTCCCGATCGATTCTTTGATGTTGGAATCGCAGAGCAGCATGCGCTAACCTTTGCGGGCGGACTGGCAAAAAACGGAATGAAGCCTGTCTTTGCTGTTTATTCCTCTTTTTTGCAGCGCGGCTTTGATCAAGTGATCCATGATATTGCGTTGCAAGGGAATTCGGCTGTGATTTGCATTGATCGAGCCGGGATTGTAGGGGAAGATGGTGAGACCCATCAAGGGCTTTTTGATATTCCGATGCTTCTGCCGATTCCCGGAATTTCGATTTATGCTCCTACGTCCTATGATGAATTGCGCGCAATGCTTAAAAAATGCGTGTCAACAGAAAATGGAATCTCCGCAATTCGATATCCCAGGGGCTTTGAGCCCGATATGGTTTTGCCGTTTGCGAATCATGAGGCGGATTTCGAATGGATGGGTGAATCCAAGGAACTTTGCGTAGTATCCTATGGGCGGCAGGTTGTAGCCTGCTTGCAGGGAATTCGCCTCGCTAATCGCCCTGTTTCTTTTCTGAAATTAAATCGAATTGCACCGATTGATCAGCAAGTTGTTTCGAAACTGATGGAGTATAAGCGTATCATCTTGGTTGAAGAGTGCTATATGCGCGGAGGAATAGGGCAATATCTCGGAAATTGCTTAATTAATCATGGGTATAAAGGCTTATACCGGAACTTTGGCATTGAAAATGCGTTTTTGAAAGCCGGAAAGCCGGCTGATCTTTTGAAAGAATGTAGCCTTGATGGAGAGAATATTGCAAAGATGATCATTAATGTGGAGAATAATGCATGAGGCTGGATCAATATCTGGTATCTGAAGGCTTTTTTGAAAGCCGGAATAAAGCGGCTCAAGCGATTAAGAACCAAGAGTTTTCTGTGAATGGTAAGGTTGCAGAAAAGCCATCTCTTATTGTAGATGATCATGCAATGATTGCCAGAGTAAAGGATTCGGTATCATACGTTGCGCGCTCCGCTCAAAAATTACTTCATGGGATTAAAATTTTCAAACCTGATTGGAGCGGTCGGGTAGTGGCGGATTTCGGCGCCTCTACCGGTGGCTTTTGCCAAGTGCTGCTGGAGCATGGCGCTGCAAAAATTTATGCCATTGATATCGGCACAGCCCAGCTTCATTCTTCCTTGCTTCGGGATGAGCGCATTATCAATCGTGAGCATACCAATGCGCGGTATCTGAATGCTGATGATTTTCAGGATTCGATATATGGAATAACTGCAGACCTTTCATTTATTTCTATCAAAGCAGTCCTGCCGGCGATATATAATACCCTTGCGCAGGATGGGGAGGCGATCATCTTGGTGAAACCTCAATTTGAAGCGGGAAAGAAGGCGCTTAATAAAAACGGAGTTGTCTCTGATCTGAAAATCCATCGCCAAGTGCTAAAAGATGTCGCATTATATGCGGAAAATCTCGGTTTATGAAGTCGGAT
>JAZMZQ010000055.1:0-7704 GCA_045586045.1 Eubacteriales bacterium | reverse complement strand
CTCCATGGGAGTAAGAGGCAGCCGCAGATAATTTTCACCAAAGCCCATGGCAGAAAGAGCCGCTTTTACAGGGATGGGATTTACCTCGCAGAAGAGGGCTTTGATCAAAGGCAGATACCGAAGCTGCAGCGCGCGAGCGCCTTCGATATCCCCGCGGAAGAAACGATCGCAAAGCTCAACTGTCTCGCGGGGGAGCACATTGGAGAGCACAGAGATGACGCCGATGCCGCCCAAAGCCATGATGGGCAGAATCTGATCATCGTTGCCGGAATAAATATCCATCTTATCGCCTACCAAAAGCTTGGTCTCTGCAATTTGAGAGATATCGCCGCCCGCTGCCTTGAGGCCCACAATATTGGGATGCTCTGCAAGCTTTGCGCAGGTGGCAGGCAGAATATTGCAGCCGGTGCGGGAGGGTACATTATAAAGAATGATGGGCTTATCCACTGCATCGGCAATGGCGGTAAAGGATTGAACCAGCCCGTTCTGCGTTGCTTTGTTATAGTAGGGGGTAACCGTCAGCAAACCATCGACCCCTGCAGCGCAGGCGTGGCGGGAAAGCTCTACTGCATAGGAGGTATCATTGGAGCCGGTCCCTGCAATGACAGGGATTTTGCCCCCGATCCGATTCATGGTAAAATCAATCACCTCGCGGTGCTCTTTATCGCTTAAAGTGGAGCCTTCGCCGGTGGTGCCTACCGTAATAATAGCATTGACCCCTTCGGCCACCTGCCAATCCAAAAGTTTACCGTAGCTTTCATAATCCACGCCCATTTTGGTCATGGGAGTGATGATAGCGGTTCCTACGCCCTTGAAGATCGGATTCGACATATTGATATCCTCCTTGTAAAAATTCCGAAAAAACAAAAAATGATAGCTGCGAAGCGGCAACTATCATACTAAATCAAAGCTTTTGGCGAAAAACATCAAAATTCGCCAAAATATAGTAAAGATAGCGCTCCGCAAATCTATGCGACAGCAACAGAACTCTTATTTCCTGCTGCCAGAACGATCCTTTGCCATGGATCGCCTTCGGCACCCATCCCTTTCTGCGGCTTCCGCTTTCGGCAAGCGCCATGAAGCTGCGTACTGATGATGCAATGCACCTCTATCGATGGTTAGAGGATAGCATAAGTGCCGAAAAATGTCAACCCTCAGAGAAGGATTTCGGCTGACTGCCCAACTTTCTTTGAGGAATCGTGTAATTTTTTAGCGGTCTGCTTAAAAATCCAAGGTCTCACCGGACTCTACCTTGATGAGATCCTTGCCGTCTGTAGAGAACCAGAGGGTATAAAGGGTGGGATTATAAACCCTTCTTCCATCGGCTGAGAATTGCAGCTGATGGAAGGCTTCAATATAGGAGAAGATCTCGATATTGGTGGCATACCAGATATCGTCTCTGCCGCCCATATATTCCGCAAATTCTTCGATAACATTCCAATTATCATTATCATCAAATTCATAGCTATGGCCCCAAAGGTAGAAAAGCTCGGAGCGGTATTTCACATTCTTTTCCGCAAAGGTCTTAGCAAGCTCCATCAAGCGGGGGTGATTATGATGGCAGGTGGCGGGAAGCCGCGCCCAATCGGTAGGGATCTTAAAACTTTCGGTGGTAACGGTGGTGCGGGAATAGAGGATTCCAAGATCCTTCAAGCGATCTGCCAGCTCATCGGAAAAGGTGCCCATGGGATAGGCCATCCCGCGGCAGACCCCGCCGAAAAGCCGCTCGATCTCTTGGCGATCCTTGCGGATTTCCTCAAAGGCAAGATGCAGAGGAAGCTGCTCCAAGAAGGGGTGGGTATAGGAATGAACCGCAACCTCCATACCGCTATCGGTATAAAGCTCTACCGCCTCCTGCTCATTCATTCTGCGATGACCGGGCTCCTTGGAGAAAAGGCCGGTATTGATATTAAAGGTGCCCTTGAGCCCGTTTTTTTGCATAATCTCAATCAGGCGTTTATCTTGGATCACAGCATCATCATAGCTTAAGGTCAGCGCCTTTCTGAGGCCGTCGGGATAACGCATATAGGTATTCATGGCATATCACTTCCTATTGTTTTCATACAAAGTCATTATATCACTATATTTTCTAAAAGTAAACCTATACGAATTAAAAAAGATTGGAAAAAACGCGTTTTTTCCAATCTTTTTATCATTGAACCGAAATTACGGTTAAAATACGGCCGTCTACTTTGAATTGCAAAGAGATCTCCCCGTAATCCATGGTATAGATCCGATCGGGATCTTCCTGATAGGCGGGGCGGGGGTCCTGCTCCAAAAGCTTCAAGAGGGTCTCTTGATGCTCTTTTGGAATTTTTTCTAAAATTTCAATGGGGCAGTTGGCTTTGAGCGGCCCTTCGGTTTTGGTATCGGCAAAGCCGCCCGTCGCCTCGGGATGGGAATCGGTATAGGCAAGATAGGGCTTGATATCGAAGATGGGGGTGCCGTCTAAAAGATCGGCCCCTTCAATATGCAGAATCGGCCCTTGGGGGCTATCGGGGGTAATGCCGATGAGCTTTACCGAAGAGAGGCCGATTTCATTGGGGCGGAAAGGGGAGCGGGTGGCAAAGACGCCGATGCGTGTATTGCCTCCCAAGCGGGGCGGGCGCACCGTGGGGGACCAGCCCTCCCGCAGGGCCTCGGAAAATTGCCAGAGAAGCCAAATATGAGAAAAATCCTCCAGCCCTTTAATGGCATCAATATTTCGATATGGAGGCTCAAAGACGATATCTGCCTTGGTTTTTACCAATCCGCTCTGCCGAGGGATGCCGAATTTTTCATTGAAATCCGAGCGGATGCGGGCAATTATTTCAAGTTTCATGAAAATCTCCTAAAAGATAAATTGAACCAGCGCCATATAGCAGATGGTTCCCGCTGCAATGGAAAGGAGCATATTCCTTTTCCAAAGATGCAGGCCGATAATCAAAGCGATGGAGAGCAGCTCCGGCAATCCATGGCTCCCTGATAGCAAGGATACATCCTTCAGGCAATAGACCACCAGCATCGAAAAGATGGCGGCAGGCAAAGCCTTGCCTAAATATTGAATGTAGGGGGGTGTTTTGCCCTTGGAAAAGATCAAAAAGGGCAGAAAGCGGGTGAGCATGGTGCCCAGCGCACAGATGGCGATGGTGATGATTTCTTGGCTTAATGTCATTGGAGGCCACCTGCTTTCTCAATGGGCTTTTTGAAAAGGGTCAGCTCCGCTAATATGCAGATCATGGTGGGAAGCAGGAAGGAATCTGCTCCAAAGCCGAGCAGGCAGAAAACCGAAGCGATCAAGCCGATCAAAGCGGTAATATGCCGCTTTTCCTTCAGCCATTGCTCCAAAAAGATGACGACAAAAAGAGCGGTCATGACAAATTCAAGCCCTTCTGTATTGATGGAAATGATCGATCCGAAAATACCGCCCAGGGTTGCCCCTGCCACCCAATAGAATTGATTCAGAAGGGTTACGAAAAACATAAACCAGCCTCTATCCGCATCCTGCGGGATCGAAGCAGAATAATTGATGGAAAAACTCTCGTCGCACATCCCGAAGATGAGGTAAATCTTTTTCCAACCGGTATTTTTATATTTTTCCAGCATGGAGATGCCGTAGAAAAGATGGCGGGCTTGAATCATCAATGCCATCAAAAACGTCTGCAATGGGGCAAAGCTTCCCAAAAGCATGGAGACCGCCACAAACTCCAGTGAGCCGCCGAAAATGGTAAGCGCCATCAGCATGGGATAGAGAAAGGAAAAGCCCAAAGAGCGCATATAGAAGCCATAGGAAAAGCCCAAAAACAGAAAGCCTGTCAGAATCGGCAGTGTCTGAGGGAGAGCGGCTGAAAAGGAGCGCTTGATGATGGAGGATCGGCTCATTTTTCGGCCTCTTCTGCGATAGAGGCGGCCAATTCCAGCGCATCATCGATATGGGGGAGAAAATGCTCCTTGCCTACACGCTCAATAAAGCCTGCCTTTTCCATGGTATGCATCGGTTGTTCATTGACATGGGAGAAGATAATGGCGATATTCTTCTTGGCGCACCGCTGATAGAGGGCTTCCAATGCATTCATGGCAGTTGCATCAATGGCCGAAACGCTGCGCATCCGCAGCACCAAGCAGCGGGTGAAGCTTCTGAGGCTGATTTCGGCGATGCGATCGGCCGCGCCGAAAAAGAGAGGGCCGCTGATCTCATAAATCCGCACGCCCTTGGGCACAGGGCGCAGGGCATGGGTATCATCCCATTCTTCTTCGGTATAGGCCCAGCTGCGTACCGAGGTTTCGTCGCTCATCCGCTTCATAAAGAGAATGCAAGCGGCCACAAGGCCCACCACGATGGCGACTACCAAATCGAAGATGACGGTCAGCAGGAAGGTGATGACCAAGACAAAGATATCGCTCTTGGGCGCAGTCTTAAGCAGATGGACAAAAGGCCTCCATTGGCACATATTATAAGCCACATGGAAGAGAATTGCCGCAATAACCGGCATGGGAATCAGCGCCGCATAAGGCATCAGTAAGACCAAAATCAGCAGCAATACAAGGGCGTGAACCATTCCGGAAACGGGGGTCTTGCCGCCGCTTTTAATGTTGGCTGCGGTGCGGGCGATGGCGCCGGTGGCGGGGATTCCGCCGAAGAGCGCAGAGCCTAAGTTGCCGATTCCTTGGGCTACCAACTCGGCGTTGGAGCGATGCTTGCTATTGGTCATGCCGTCTGCCACTACGCAGGAAAGCAGCGATTCAATGGCCGCTAAGATTGCGATGGTAAAGGCGTCGGGGAGAACGGCCCGAATCAGCCCGAAATCAAAGGCGGGTAAGCGGAAGGCGGGAAGGGCGCTGCTTACGGTATAAAGATCGCCGATGGTGTTGACCTCTAAAGAAAAGCCCTTTACCAGCCCGATCCCGATCAATACAGCAATCAGGGAGCCGGGAATCTTATTGAGATAGGGAATCTTCGGCCAAAAGATCAGCACTGCAAGGCTTAAGAGCCCTACTGCGACTGCCCAAAGATTGATGGTATTGAAATGATGGATCACCGCCTCCACCTTTTCGATGGTTTCGATGGGAGCGAGGCCCTTGGGGTAGGTAAGGCCGAAAAAGTCCTTGAGCTGGCCGACCAGAATGGTAACGGCGATGCCGGCAGTGAAGCCGGTGGTGATGGTATAGGGAATGAATTTGATGAGGCTTCCCAATTTGAAGATGCCCATCAGGATGAGAAGGATGCCTGCCATCAAAGTGGCGATCATCAGCCCTTCCATTCCGTTGGTGGCAACAATTCCCGCCACAATAGTAGCGAAGGCGGCGGTGGGGCCTGCAATCTGCACCTTGGAACCGCCGAAGAAGGAGATCAAAAAGCCTGCCACAATGGCGGTATAGAGGCCTTCCTCAGGCCCAACCCCCGAAGCCAGCGCCAAGGCGATGGAAAGGGGCAGAGCAATGATGGCCACAATGATTCCTGCAACGATATCGTTGATCAGCTGCTTTCCGGTATACCCTTTGAGGGATGAAAAGAGCATGGGTTTGAGTTCTTTCATAATTTCCTCCTATATAATTTTAACAGAAAAATTATAGTCCCCCTTTGCCTGTGAAGTCAAGAGAAATCTTGCGTCAGACTTGCTTTTTAGAAAAAAAAGAGTATAATCAATAAAAGGGAACGTTATGGAAAAGAGGATGCGTTTTGAGTTATTTCGTTTTTAATAAAAAAGAAGATTGCTGCGGCTGCACCGCTTGTATGAATATCTGCCCCAAGGGGGCTATAACCATGCAGGCAGATGAGGAGGGCTTTTTCTATCCAAAAGTGGATGCTGAAAAGTGCATCGAATGCGGCCTTTGCAAAAAGGTTTGCGCTTTTCAGAAAGAGGAACTTTCCTTGGAGGCGATGCCGCAAGTTTATGCGGTAAAGGCATCGGATGAGATCCGCCGGCAAAGCTCCTCCGGAGGATGTTTTACCGCTTTTTCCGATGTAATATTGCAAAGAGGCGGAGCGGTTTATGGCTGCGCCTTTGATGAAAAGCTCAAAGCAGTGCATATTCGCGCGGAAAATGAGCGGGAGAGAGACCGCTGCCGCGGCTCTAAATATTCCCAAAGCGATCTCGGAACTATTTTTTCAAGCGTGAAAGAAGATCTCAAAGCGGGCAGAGAGGTGCTCTTTACCGGCACCACCTGCCAGACTGCCGCTTTGCGGGAATTTCTTTCCGAGGAAGAGCAGAAAAATCTTTATACGGTGGATATCATCTGCCATGGAACGCCCTCGCCGAAGCTTTTTGCGGATTTTATTGAATATATTGAGCAAAAGCGCAATCAGAAGGTGAAAACTTATTATCATCGCCCGAAAGATCTTGGCTGGCGAGGCGGGGAGAAGTTGATCTATGCCGATGGCAAAGAAGAAAGCCGGACAACCATTGTGGATGGATGGCGCAATATTTTCTATGGAGATCTCGCCCTTCGGCCATCCTGCTATCAATGCCGCTATAGCAATCCCTGCCGCCCTTCGGATATTACCATTGCCGATTTTTGGGGTATTGAGGGCTATGCCCCCGAATTTTCCGATGCCTTAGGGGTTTCCTTGGCGCTGGTCAGCAGCGAAAAAGGGCGTCGGCTTTTTGAGGCGTGCAGATCTTCGCTGCAGATAATAGAGCGTACCATGAAGGAGGCGGTGGTGAAGAACCCCAATCTGCAGGTGCCGACCGCCCGCCCCGCAGCGAGAGCGCAATTTTGGGAACTCTATAAAAAGAGCGGCTTTTCTGCGATTATGCGGCTCTATGGCAAGGATACCTTGAAGCAAAAAATCAAGTATGCAATCAAGGCGGTAATGAGAAAATGCGGCCTTCTTGCCTTGGGTAAAAAAATCTTAAAGAAATAAGAGCATATCCATCCGCAAGCAGCTGCTTGCGGATGGATATTTTGTTTTGGATAACCCTTGAAAAATCAAGGCAAAGGTGGTATACTGATGCGGTAAGAGGGTGATCAAAATCGATAATAATTTTTTGGGAGCGGGTATCGCATGTTTTGCAGGCGTAGGAATCGCCGCAATTAATTATGCAACTGCCCGTTTTATATTAAAAAAATATCCTGAGCAATATGCTGTCGGCCAGCTGATTCGTCAGGTGCTGCAGATCGGATATCTGCTTCTTCTTTATTTTGCAGGGGCATATCTTCCGTGGGATCGCGTCTGGCTTTTGGTGGGAGGAGCATTGGGGCTTACGCTGCTGATGCCGTTCTTTACCTATCGTTTGATTAAGCTGAATGGCTCGGGAAAGGAGGATGGATCTGATGGGTGAAAAATCGAGAGTGCTGTTTCGCTTGTTTGGCATTTTGGATGTAACGGGCGAAGTGGTTGCCATGTGGATCTTGCTGGCGCTGATTACCGTAGTGGCGCTGATTGTAAAATTTCATTTGAAGGAGCGCCCCGGCCGATTCCAGAATATGATTGAGGCAGGGGTGGAATATCTGGACCATTTTCTCGGCGATATTCTGGGAGAGAAAAAAGCCCGCAAGCATTTTACCTTTCTTTCCTCGCTCTTTATCTTTATTTTGTTTGCTAATTACACGGGCTTGATCCCCGGTGTGGGGCTTTCGGATTATGTGAAAGCGCCTACCGCCTCCCTTTCGGTTACGGTTGGGCTTGGCGTGATCAGCTTTGTGTTTTTGCAATATGTAGGCTTGCGGCATAGCGTAAAGGGTTATTTCAAGCGGTTTATCAGCCCGATGTTCTTTATGCTC
>JAZMZQ010000054.1:0-17093 GCA_045586045.1 Eubacteriales bacterium | reverse complement strand
AAATCGCATGTATTATACCATAAACGCAAAGCGTTTTGGTATAATCGTCCATCATTTTCGGTTGCCTGCCGTGCAGGCGAGAAAATCGGACATCCTATAATATCCGCAAAAACCGGCAACGAATGATTCCGGCAGGTACTTGTGCGGATATTATACCACATCTCGTTTTGGGTTTCAAGGGAATTTCATATTTTTTTATCCAACGCCATACAATGAACCATGAAACGAATCATTCTATTTATTTTTATTGCGCTTTCGCTCTCCCCCATCGCCTTCGCCGCCATCGGAAAACAAGGATTGATTATCAACGGCGGAATCGAATCCATAACGCTCCAAAAAGGAGAGCGAATCCGCCTTCGCGTGCGGGATAAAACAACCAATCTGCCTGTATTAAAAGATCTCTCATTTTCTTCCGATAACGATCTAATCGCCTCCATCGATGAAGATAGCGGTATCTTACGGGCAAATTCTATCGGTACCACCTACATCTCTATTATGCGGCCCAATGGAAATGGTGCGGCAATCGCTGTATGCGTAGTAGCAAAAGAAAAAAAGCCTTCCCCTTTTTACCTTTTCTTCATTTTAGGCCTTGGCGCCTTAACGGGATTCATTCTTCGCAATCAATTTTGATATCATGATATCATGATATCAAAATTGATTGCTGCGTTTTCATCTGCTAAAAAAAAGGTTGCAGAAACAAATGTTTCTGCAACCTTTCACTTTAGGGTTATTTAGCGAGATATTGCGCAGCCATTACAGCGATCTGAGCGCGGGTTACATAACCCTTAGGTTTCAGATAAAGCTTACCCTTTTCAAGAGATCCGCTCATAATGCCGAAATCAACTGCCAAGCGCATATAGGGCTTAGCCCAAGATGCAACCTTTGCCTCATCAACAAAGTCGATAGAATTATATACAGCATCTTCCACATTCTTATAGCGATTATAATAATCAGCGCCGGTCTTCAGATCGGTATCAACCATGCTATTGGGATTGATCTTTCCTGCATTCATCAAAGCAATATTAACCATGATTACTGCAAGCTGCTCTCTGGTTGCGGGAGAATTACCGTCAAAGATAAACTTTGAACCCTTCTTATTACCAACCATGATACCGGTAGCGGAAACTGCACGTACATAAGGCGCCGCCCAAGAAACGATCTTATCAGAATAGTTGAGCTGATACTTTGCATATTGGGTTACATCAATACCCATGATATGAGCCGCTATAACTGCAATCTGATAACGAGTTACCTGCTTTGAGGCATTGAAATTCCCCTTCTCATCGCCGATCATGATGCCATAGCCACCATTATTGAGGAAATCAACATATTCCTTCGCCCAAGAGGTGATCTTTGCACTATCTTTATATGCGATAGGCTTACGATCGGAATAGATGCGGATCACGCCCTGCTCTTCGGGATTGGAGCTTGCGACCATCTTACCCTCGAATTCGATCGTGCGCTTACTTGCGTTCTGGGTGTAATACAATGTTGTCAGCTTCTGATCCAATTTAATGGTAGAATCTTCTCTGACAATAACGCCGCGATCAATAGAAGAATAAACAACTACGCAATCTACCTGATCGGTATTGGTCTTTACAGTGAGGTTGGTTGTCGCAGTACCGGCAGGGAGATAGATTGCATATTCATTAAAGCCGGTAAGATATGCAGGATACTCTGCCTTTCCAACCTTTGCAAAAAAGGCGGGCTTTGCGCTGACATTCGCATAAGTGAGTACAGAAATCGGATAGGTCTTGGTGCTCTTACCGTCTTCAGCAGTTACCTTAATATAGATCGTAGAAGCGTGATCATCGGTAATGGTAACCTGATTGCCCTTGAGAGGCTTCTGCAGGCTTTGGTCTGCATAGAGCTGATAGGTTGCACCTTCGGAGACTTTGACATTAACAACCCCGACATTCGCAAAATTCATATTCCAAAGGAGGCCGGTATCAGTCTTAATACCACCTTCAACAGAAAGAACATCGCACTTATCGCTCTTTGCATAGACAAAGCGCAAGGTATAGGTCTTGGTAGCAACGCCATCCTGAGCGGTTACAACCATCTTATAGGTGAGGCCATTGCCGATATTCTCGACCGTATAGACACCGTCATCAGAAGCCACGAGTTTAGAACCGTTATAAACCTTTGCAGTGCTGCCCTTATAAAGCTCCGGCTTAAAGGTAATGGTATCCTTCACATAAGCTGTATAGGTATTATTCCCTGTATAAGTCATGTTGGTAATCCCATTTACAGCGGCAAACTTAATGGGATTTTGATCATTATAACGGCTCAGCTTGATGGTATAAACATTGGATGCAGAACCATTCTCGCTGGTAATCTTTACATAGTGCAAGGTCTCGCTGCCGTATGCAACAGAAGCTACATCGGATGCAATCTTGCAGTCCTTATCGCTATAGAATTCAACCGTAGCGCCATAGGAAGCAATGACTCTGTTCTTGATTCCATTCATGAAGGGAACAGATTTATATTTGGTATGAATATAAACGGTCTTATTCTCTTCATCAATAAAGCAATACTCATCACCGGAATAAAGCTCAAAATCAAGGAACTTCGCCATATTATTTTTTGCACTCTTCAGCACGACAATAAAGGCTTTGGACACGCCGCTGATCTGGGAAGTAACCTTCACCTTAAAGACGGTCTCGGCCTGACCGGCAACCGGTGCCATTGCAAGAACCGATGCATAATCATTGGCGCCATTGCGCTTCTCAATGGTAACATCGCAGCATGCGCTGATCTCTGCAGGAATTTCATATTTTTCCAGATCGGGAGAGACCGTATCGGTAAATACATCCAATTTCTCCCCATCAAAGGTCTGGCCGCTCTTATAAGAGCCGGTGCCGAACATTCCCTTATTCAATTTATAAAGAGCAACATCGCTGAAAGCGGCATCGGAGCGCTCGGTCATGCCCCAGTTCAGATAGGTGAACTCAACACGACCTTTGGTATGCTCTGCTTCGGTATAAGCAGGATTACGGCCGGTTGCATACTTGATTTGATCGGGAGCAAGCCCTGTCTCATCAGTAAGCTCATTTGCCCAATAGTTACCGGAATAATCGATTACGGTACCCATGCCGGTTGCATGAGTCAGAGGAATCTGATGGAGATTTACAATACGATTTCCTTTACAAATGATCTGATCGGAACAATCGTAAGACATCGCATTACCGGACCAACGAGTGGTAGCATTACCTGCAAAGAAGGTATCGGTTGTTACTCTTGCATCCTTGGTATCAACAATAATATTATTGGTAAGATAGAATTTCATGTTGGTACCGGGGAATTTCACCTGCATGGCAGCGTTACCGGAACCAAAACCATTGTAGAAAAGGTTGTTATCAAAGTTATAGACGATATCCTTCTTAACCGCCTGGTTTCCTTGATCATCTACCATGCTGAATGCGTAGAAACCGCCAAGACCCTTGGAGTTGGTGTTGCTCTTGGCGTTATTATAGAAGCAGCTGTTGGTGATGGAATAATAAGGATTGGGAATATCACGAGAGCGGAAATTCGTCATAAAGGATCGATTGTTCCCATTCCACTGCATTGCATTGCCATAGAAGATATTATCAATAACCAACTTCTCAATATAAGGACCAAAGACATGGCACTTCTGATTGCGATCAATACGCACATCATAGAGATATACATGAGCAATATCAGGATTTGCACTGGAAGATACCTTATTGAAATTGAAGAGATAGATATTATCTAATCCATTGGAATCTTTACCGCCGCCTGCATTCTCTGCAATCACATTACGGAAGATTACAACATTGGTAATGCCATCTGCCCGAGCCACATCATCAACATAGGAGCAGCCCTCGCCCATTTTGATACCATCGATGGTGATGCTGAAATCACTTGCGGAAGGAGCCACGCGGATGCATGCATTAAAGATGGTTTCATGTGCATCATCGGCACGCTCCGGGCTTAAGGTCCAGCCGGCGGAGCCGATATTTTCGGGAGTAACCACATCAACAGGCTTCACATTGGGATTTACACCATACTGCTCGCCCATGATGTTGCAAGAACCATAAAGCACCAAATCATCGGTATATACGCCTGCGGGAATTGCAATATTGGGAATATCATAACCTTGCTTCTTGGCATATGCCATCAAGGACTTCATATCGCCAAACAAGGATTTCCCGATCTCCATCTTATAAACTTTACCGTGCCAACGATAAGGAACGGTATTGGAAGGAGAATTCTTCACTACGGAAGGCTGATACATAAATACATCGGGGAACTCTTTTGCAAAATATGTCGCTTTATCAATAGAGCCCATATTTTCGAGAGAGATTTTATAAATAGGAGCGAAAGAAGGATACTCGCTATTGGTAATTTGCAGATAATATACCGTATTGGCATATACATCATCGCTGAGGTTGCTGATCTTAATGCTATCGACAGGATTGGATACCTTGGTATATACACCATCTTCGATGGTAGCCTCTTTATAGATCTTTATTTTGCTACTCTTATGAGCAGTAAAAGCGGGCTTAAATTCGGTAGCACCGGTCTCTTCAAATACATGGAAGACAATTTCATAATTGAAGTTATCGATAGAATACATGCTCCAATTATTGACGCCCAAGCTCCAGATGGGATCAGTGCTCAATTTGGTCATTTCCAAATCGGTCCAATAAGCAGTACGGATCAGGCGAGCCTTATCGGGATTCACAAAGACAGGTTTTTCTACAGCATTGCCGCTGAAATCACCGAAATAATTGTAGGACATATCAACATATGTATCGGAATTGGCTCCGTTCAGATCAGGCACCATATATGCACCCAACAAACGATTGTTGGAAATCTGAATACAAGCAGTCTGATCAACGTTGATCGAATCCAGCAAGAATTCCGGTGCCAATACAGAAGTCGGCACAGAAGAGTAAATGTAGTTATCTCTCAAATCAAAGGAAGAGTTTTTATTTACAAATTCATAGTGGATCAAGCCATTGGAAGAAGATGCATTGTAGAAAACGCAATTATTCACCACCAAAAGGCTGGAAGGACGCTGATCGCTGGCGGTAATATTGGTATCAGAGAGAGAACCATCGATCAGAGTGCTGATCGTCTCGCTCATATTATCCATAGAAATCACAGGACCGCTGGGAGCAGCATCATTATAGAAGCAAGACTCGGTGATCTTGATATAAGGAGCTACGCCGACAGAGAAGCTGGTCTTATTCAAAAAGCCCTGAGAATTATTAACATAAGCAATTCGCTTAGCCTCAAACTTGCTGAAATAGGGGCTGATTAAGCCGTTTTTCTTTTGGCCGGTTGCATAGATGTTTTCCATCGTTACATTTCTGGTCTGCCCTTCAGAGAACAAGCTTACAGCATAACCATGAGATTCATCGTTGCCCGCCTTATCAAAGACCACATTCTTGAAGGTGAGGTCCGATTCGCCGGAAGTGCGGTAGTAATCAATATAAGCGCCGCCTTCCCCAAAGCGAACACCATCAAAAGTGATATCCGCATTTTTGGCAGAGCTTGCTACCACGATGCTGCCGGTAATATATGAATCTGCCACAAAAGAATCGGAAAGCATCCAAGGCTTATTTTTCGCTTTGGAATCCTTAACCGGATCGATTCCTGCATTGGCACCGATTATGGTAACAGCACCATTGATGATGATTTCCTCATCATAAGTACCGCAGATCATAATCACAGGGTTTTTGAAGTTGATCGAAGCAGCATAATCCCATGCTGCATCAAAGGAGGCAAAATGCCGTTTTACATCAAAAGCCTCTGTTTTGGTCTTTACCCCTGTCCCGTCATTGTAAGCATACGTAACCGGCTCACCGGGGACAGCACCTTTCCATGCAGTATTGACCTTCAGCGCAACACGAGAAAGGATGTCGTAATCATCCTCGGAAGCAGCCGAAGCAGGCAATACACAGATGGAAAACATAGACACCAGCATTAGCACAAGCGCTACCGCTGATATCAAAGACTTCATCTTCTTCATAATCTTCTTTCTCTCCTTATATTGGAATTGCTCAAACGTATAGATATACATAGGCAGTATTATTATAACAAATAATATCGCCAAAGGGCATAACCTAATGTTGTTAAAATACCACACTTTGTTGCCTGTTTTGAAATAGGGCGGTGCGCATGATAAAAAAATATTTTTCTGCATTTGTTTTTCTTCTTCTTTCCCTGAAAGATGCATATGCATTTATAAAGAAACGGAGGAAAACATATGAAAAAAATATCTACATTTATTATAATTGTATGGTTGCTGTCTACTATATGCTGTATTCCCGCTTCGGCAGCACCGGAAGTCGAAGCTCCTTCCGCATTGCTGATGGATCAAGCCACAGGAACGGTTCTCTTTGAGAAAAACGCCGATGAAAAGCGCGCCCCCGCTTCGGTTACCAAGGTAATGACCATGCTATTGATTATGGAGGCATTAGATGGCGGAAAGCTGACCCTTGATACCCCCATCCCCGTCTCGGCAGAAGCCGCAGGAATGGGCGGCAGCCAAGTCTATCTTAAAGAGGGAGAGACCATGACGGTGGATGAGATGCTCAAGTGCATCGCTGTCGTCTCCGCCAATGATTGCTGCGTGGCGATGGCGGAAGCGATCAGCGGAAGCACAACCGATTTTATTGCCGCCATGAACGAAAAAGCAAAGGCTCTAAAGATGACCAATACCCATTTCAACAGCTGCACCGGCCTTGATACCGAGGACCACTATACCACTGCCCGTGATATTGCGACCATGAGCCGCGAATTGATGAAGCATAAGCAGATTCGTAATTACACTACCATTTGGATGGATACGGTCCGAAACGGTGCTTTTTCTCTTTCCAACACCAATAAATTAGTCCGCTTTTATCAAGGCGCCACCGGCCTCAAAACAGGTTTTACCGATTCGGCAGGCTACTGCCTCTCCGCCACCGCCGAGAAGGATTCTTTAGCACTGATCGCTGTCATCCTTGGGGGCGAGACTTCCGACAAGCGATTCGAAGATGCAAAAACGCTGCTGAATTTCGGATTTTCTCAATATAGCCTCTATAGCCGCCCCCTCCCCACCCCTGCCGGCGTAAAGGTCATTAAAGGCTTGGAGGATACCATTGTTCCCATTCCAAACAGCAGCCCCTCCTTCCTGATTCAAAAAGGAAAAGAAGAGGCCATCACCTATGAAATCAACCTGCCGGATTCAGTGGCAGCGCCGGTGGAAAAAGGGCAACGGTTAGGGACGGTTACTTATACTCTGGACGGCAAAAAAATCGGAACAGTAGACCTTGTGGCAGAAAAAGAGATCCCGAAAGTAACCTTTTCTCATTTATTTTTTCATATAATTCGATATTTTTTCGTAGTTTAGACTTGAATCCATCCATGATTTATGTTATGATTACAGAAAGAAAACTGAAAATAGTGTAAATAGGAGAATATACCATGTCTGTTCGGATCAACAGAAAATACCTCAGCCAATTTATCAATCCCCGTGAGCCCGAATATATTCGTCCTTATGTAGAAGTGGCGCATAATATTCTGCATAATAAAAAGGGCCCCGGCAATGATTTTTTAGGCTGGGTTGACCTTCCTCTCAACTATGATAAAGAGGAATATGTCCGTATTAAAGAAGCTGCTGCAAAAATCTGCAAAAACTCCGAGGTTTTGCTGGTGATCGGCATCGGCGGAAGCTATTTGGGAGCAAGAGCGGCGATTGAATTCATCCAATCCCCTCTCTACAATAATTTGAAGAAAGATACGCCCGATATTTATTTCATCGGCAACAACATCAGCTCTACCTATCTGAGCGAGATTATGTCGATTGTAGAGGGTCGCGATTTCTCCATCAATGTCATTTCCAAATCCGGCACCACAACAGAACCTGCGATCGCCTTCCGCATCTTCAAGAACCTGATCGAAAAGAAATACGGCGAAGAAGAGGCGAAGAATCACATCTTTGTTACCACCGATAAGGCCAAAGGCACTTTGAAGGGCCTTGCTACCGAAAAAGGCTATGAGACATTCGTTGTGCCCGACGATGTTGGCGGCCGCTTCTCAGTCTTAACCGCAGTTGGTCTTCTGCCGATCGCTGTCGCAGGGATTGATCTGGATGAGGTCATGAAAGGTGCGGCTGACGCCCGTTTGGATACCCTCACCATTGATAATGATTGCTATGCTTACGCCATCGACCGCACTCTGCTTCAAAGAAAGGGAAAGAGCATTGAAATGCTCATCACCTATGAGCCCTCCGGCGTCTATTTTGCCGAGTGGTGGAAGCAGCTTTACGGCGAGAGCGAAGGGAAAGATAATAAAGGGCTCTTCCCTGCATCTGCCACCTTCTCTACCGACCTTCATTCTTTGGGTCAGTTTGTGCAGGATGGCGCGCGCAATATGTTTGAGACCGTGCTGAAATGCAACGAGGTGAGTAAAAAGATCACCATTGAAGAGGAAGAGGGCGATATCGACGGCCTGAACTTCCTGGCAGGAAAGACGGTTCAATATGTAAACGATAGTGCATTTTTAGGAACTGTTCTTGCTCATACCGACGGCGGTGTGCCCAACATTGTATTGGAAATTGATGCATACGATGCCTATAACTTCGGTTATTTGGTCTATTTCTTCGAAAAAGCCTGCGCCATCTCCGGTTATCTTTTGGGCGTTAATCCCTTCAACCAACCCGGAGTTGAAGCCTACAAGAAAAATATGTTTGCTCTTTTGGGTAAACCCGGCTATGAGCAGGAGACCGAAGAAATTAATAAGAAAATCAACAGATTAGGTTAACCGACATTAGCCTGTATCTGTTAATAAATTCAAGATGTCGGAGAAAAGAGGAAAGAGTTATGGTAAAGGTAATTTTAGGTAAAAAAGGCACCGGAAAAACCAAAACTTTGATTGAAATGGTAAACAAAGCGGCCGCAGAGGCAACCGGTAGCGTCGTCTGCATCGAGTATGGCGATAAGCTGAAACTGGATATTTCTCATAAGGCACGTTTGATCGATATCACCAACTATCCTGTAGATTCCAATGAGGGTCTTGAGGGCTTCATCAGCGGCCTGATGGCAGGCAACTATGATATTACCAATGTATATGTAGATTCCCTGCTGAAGATCGTAGGCGATGATCTGGATGAGCTGGGCGTTGCTCTGGACAATATGGCAAAGCTCACCAAGGCCAATAATGCAACCTTGGTTTGCTTGGTTTCTGCCGATGCCGAGACTGCTCCTGAATCTGTAAAGAAATACATGTAATCATTGCTAAAAAGCGCCGCTTCTAAAGGAAGCGGCGCTTTTTTGGTATATTTACCCTCCCTTTTTGCATATGTATTAGCAAGAAAGGGCGGGTTTGATTTGTATTACGAATGTGATGAGAGAGCAAAAGAGCTTGCAAGATATATGATCGCCAATAAAGCCACCGTGCGAAAAGCGGCAGCGGTCTTCAAGATATCAAAATCTACCGTACATAAGGATGTAAGCCAACGGCTACAAAATATCGACTACGGCCTCTTTTTGCAGATCCGAGAGCTTCTTGGCGAAAATTTAAGAGAGCGGCATATTCGAGGCGGCATTGCAACCAAAAATAAATATGAGCGTTTGCGCACAAAAAAAGAATAGGTGGAAGGCTACCCTTCCACCTATTCTATTTTTCTTCTGCGATCAAGCGCTTGATTAAATCTTTTGCCATCTTTTCTTGCATTTTATTGCTTGCACTCTTTTCAAAGGAGGTTCCCTCCACTTTTCGAAGGCAAAGGTAATATTCCTCCGCGTTTCCCTCAAAGGAATCCAATTGATCCAATGCACCGGAAGCGGAAAGCAAATAACGATCTTTTTCCAAATAAGGGCTCTCCCCCGCAAAAGAGAGATCCTGCAGCACCTCGTTTTCATGCAGGATCTTATAGGTACTTTTACTCAAAATATAAAGCACCATTTTGCCGGAATTCACCTGCACCAGCATTGCCGAAGAGCCGGTTCCGTTCCATTGATCGGTGGTCTCGACCGTAATGAGGGAGACCTGCTTTTGCTCTTCTTTAGCAATATTCGGCTCCGATACCTTTTCGCTCAGCCATTCTTCCAGCTGCTGCGATTGCAGCGCAGTCGGCATCCGCTCCCCCGCGCAAAGCGCATAAAAATCAACTTTTTCTTTGGCTGCGCAGCTGCCGATGGCAATCCCGATGGCGCAGAGCAAGAAAAGCCCGCCGATCACATACCATTTATAGTAATACCAAAAATTCTCCAATTTTTTATAGAAATCCTGCTGATTCAAAAGGGACTCTCCTTTTCCTCGTACTGTAGGTTTATTTTAACACGCTTGATTCTATTTATCAAGAGAGAAAATCAGAGTAGACATTTTCAGATAATTCATATATAATAAAAGTATCTTTTGAAAAGAGGGTTTTGAAATGGAAAATAAATTGGAACGCAAATACGGTCTATTCACCGCAATCTGCATGGTAGTAGGAATCGTAATCGGCTCAGGGGTCTTTTTCAAGGCGCAAGCAATCCTTGAGAAAACCGGCGGGAATATGCCGCTGGGAATCCTCGCTTGGCTCATCGGCGGTGCCATTATGCTGGCATGCCTGCTGACCTTCTCTTTTATGGGGCAGAAATATGAGCGTGTAAATGGATTAGTGGATTATGCTGAGGCGACAGTCGGCCCTCGCTACGGATATCTGATGGGTTGGTTTTCTGCCACCATCTATTTCCCCGGCATGACCTCCGTCTTGGCATGGGTCAGCGCTCGCTATACCATGGAATTTATCCTCTCGGTCCACCCCAATCTTCCTTTGATTGTCCCCGCAGACCAAGGCGGATGCGTGCTTGGGCCTGAGTGCATCGCCCTTACGCTTTTCTATCTTTGCGCCATTTATGCATTGAATGTGCTCTCCCCCAAGCTGGCAGGAAAATTCCAGACTTCTACGACCGTAATCAAAATGATCCCCTTGCTCTTGATGATGGTCGTCGGTTTGATTTACGGCTTGGCTTCCGGCAATCTCCAAAATAATATGGCTACGGTTGCTCATGTCGACAGCATCGCCAAGAGTCCTCTCTTCGCCTCTGTCTGCGCTACAGCTTTTGCATACGAGGGCTGGATTATTGCTACCTCCATCAACGCCGAAATCAAAGATTCCAAAAAGAATCTGCCCAAAGCGCTGGTCTTGGGCGGAATCATCATTGTAGCGGTCTATCTTTTCTATTTCATCGGTGTTGCCGGCGGTACAACCAATCAAGAACTGATCGATCAAGGCACAACCGTTGCCTTCACCAATATATTCGGCAATGTCTTCGGTAATATTCTGAAGCTTTTTATCGCCGTCTCCTGCCTGGGTACCACCAATGGCTTGATGCTGGCCTGCACCAGATGCATGTATTCCTTGGCCAATCGAAAGGAAGGCCCCAAGCCCGAGATCTTCGGTCAGCTGGATTCCAAGACCAATATGCCCGCCAACTCCGCTATTTTTGCGCTGTTTGTAACTGCGGCGTGGTTCCTCTATTTCTATCTTTCCAACCTTGCAGGGACATGGAAAAATGTCTTTGTCTTTGATTCTTCCGAGCTGCCGATCATTACTATTTATCTGATGTATATCCCCATTCTGATCCAATGGATGCGCAAAGAGAAAGATCAGTCCATCGGGCGGCGGTTTATTCTGCCGATCCTTGCCCTTTGCGGCAGTATCTTTATGGTGATCGCTTCCATCTTCAGCCATCGTATGGGCTGCGTATGGTATTTGATTGTATTTGCCATTATCATGCTGATCGGCTGGATAATCGAACACAAGAGAAAGAAAAAGAATGCATAAATAAACGCAAAACGGACTATGGAAAATCCATAGTCCGTTTTTATTATGCAGAATACTCAAGAAGCCCAATTTACAAGGGCTCTGCAAAGAAGAGTGAAATCCTTCAGGGAAATAACGCCATCCTTATTCATATCAGTGGCAAGAGGATCAATGGTTTCATCCCATCCGCCGACAAGATATCTGCGCAGAATGGTGGCATCCAGCACATCCATCTCACCATTCCGATTCGCATCACCGATTATGGCCGGATTTGCATCAATATTTATTTCCTCGCCTAAGATAAATACCGTATAATACTCTTCATTTCCTTCTTCATCCTTGTAGGTATTAATCATATAATCCAAATAACCTTTTTCTGTCTTTCCGTTAGCAGAACAGTTTGAAACACCAAATTCATGGAAATCAACGAGCTCTAACGCTAAAGAAAGGTGGGTTTTATCAGTATATACGATATCAAGGCTCATCCCATCGCCATTGGCAGAAACATCGCCAAGCGTAATGGATGCTATTGGTTTGGCTTCAAATGCAATACCCGAGATTATCTCAGAAATCCCCATATAGAAAACACCTAAGCCATGTTCCATCTTATAAATCGACAATTCATCGTTATCGACCTCAACTCGGCAAATTGTCTCCCCGCTCAAAGAATGATGCTGATAATTTGCATTTTCCTCTGTTAAGGTTACCACCTTGTTTGTCTGATCCCTATAGGTGATGGTGATTTCCATTCCGGTAAGATCAGGGAAGAATTGATAATCAGAATATATTGGGTTATCCGGCAGTTTGGTAACTGCTATTGATTCAACAGTCGTATCCTTCAGCACAACCTCATAATCAGCAGATTTACCCATATATTCAAAGGTTACAACAACATCTCCGATTTCGGGATACCAATCCGCACAATACGCATTATATCCATAGCCGTTGATATAGCCGTCTTCGTCGATATCTTCATAAGTAAAGGTCTTAGCGCTTTCGTCCTTATAGTATACCGTGAAGGAAAGGCCTTTCATATCACTGGGATAGAATTCATAATCTCCATTTTCATAATTATATCCATAAGTTTCATCACCATAGAAATATTCTCTTGTGGGAGCGGAATTGATCTCAATATAATCCACAGGGGTTTCTACGATTGATACAGGAACCTCTACTTCAGCGCCAAGATAGGAAAGAGTGAGATAATTATCATCGCCCAAAACCCAAGGCTTCTCTTGCTGCTTAGAATCCCAATCGAAGGAATAGCCGTCCACCGTTTCATGAACATTAACAATCTTAGAATCATCATTGGAATAAAGGATCTTCACCATAAGGTCGGAGGGAAGTTCACAACTATAATAGAATATCCCATCCTCTTCATATCCATATGCATTTTCAATAAAAGTGATACTGCCGCCGGATACAACCTCAAGGCCCACCACCTTGCTTTTTTCAACTGTAATCGGAAGATTCACTGTATGACCAAGATATTCGATAGTAGATTGATTCTCCTCCCCCAAAACCCAAGGAGTTTCATACTGATTATCCTCCCAGGATACGAGATATCCATTAATCTTCTGCCCAATTTTGGCATATACCGCTCTTCGACCTTTATAGACAATCTTAATCAAAGCGTCTCTATGATCAGACTCATCGCAATAATAATAGAAATAGGGCTCACCCCACTGGCCATCAATGCGTCCATTAGAATTTTCGATATAGGTTTTGGAAGTCCCACTCAATAGTTCAATATGATCCACAGGGTTTTCAATGATTGATACGGGAATTTGGGTTTTAGCGCCCAAAAATTCGATCGTTGCGTACTGTTCTCCACCCAAAACCCAACGCTGCTCATATTGATCGGAATACCAATTAAACCAATAACCATCAACATTATCATAGACATTTACTGTTTTTGAAGGGGCATCGGTATAATGGATCTTTACAGTTACATCAGAAGGCATGGAAAAATCATAGTAATATATCCCATCCTCTTCATATCCGCCTGCATTTTCAACCAAGGTGATGCTACCGGATACAAGCTCAATACTCTCTACAGAATTTCCCTTAACTGTGATGGGCAGATTGACCGTATAGCCGAGATACTCAATGGCGGATTGATTATTATCTCCTACGCGCCAAGGGTGATCATATTGATTATCCTGCCAATTAACAATAAATCCATCAACTTCATCGTCTACATTTGCTTCAACCGCCGGACGACCGTCATTATATACGATCCGAATTACGGCATCGCTATGATTATGACTACCGCAATAATAATAGAAAAAGGGCTCATCCGCCTCGGTCTCAATATATCCATTAGAATTCTCCATGTAGAAATAGGAGGTGCCGCTTACAAGCTCAATATGATCCACAGGGTTTTCAATGATCGTTACCGGCAGCTCTATATTGGCGCCAAGATATTCAATTGTAACATACTGTTCTCCGCCCAATACCCAAGGGTGCTCATATTGATCGAAATACCAATTAAACCGGTAACCATCAACATTATCATGGACATTTACTGTTTTTGAAGAGGTATCGGTATAATGGATCCTTATAGTTACATCAGAAGGCATGAAAAAATCATAGTAGTAGACACCATTCTCCTCATGTCCACCTACCTCTTCAACCAAGGTGATACTACCGGATACAAGCTCTATACTCTCTACCGGATTCTCTACAAGCGTAAAAGTAAAGGAGGCCTCTTGCCCGCCGCAAGAAATATTAACCAATCCATCTTCATCCACATTGAGAAATACCGGTTGGTCTTCTATGTAACCGCCTTGGCCATATTCCCAATCGGTTGTAGAATTATCCGACCAGGTTGCTCTTAGAGCCAAGCCATCATAGGTAAGATAATTGTCCAGTTGCCCTTCGACATACTCCATCTTATCGGGGGGCGAGAGAATTTCAAGATTGGTAATATATTTGGCTTTTTCAACCGCAACATCAAAGCTTCCACTAACCGAGCTATCATTAAATTCGGTCTTCAAGATATAGGTTGTTCCGGCATCCATGAAATAACCAACTCTGAAATCATGGTTTTCACCCACATCATCATTAGAACTCAGTTCATTAAACTCGGTATCAAAAATATATCCGCGTGGATCATACTCAGAATTGGAATAGAACACATAGTATCCATCCTCTTCCGGAGTAAAGTAAAAATATGCATCAGGTTTATCCATATTCAACTCCACCGTTTCACTTTGATCCAAAGCGATGGTAGGATATTCCTCAATAGTGATTTCGCAGGTTGCAACAAGATTATTTTCAGAGGTTGCCGTAATGGTAGCAACGCCCTTTTTAATCAGCATAACACGACCATATTCATCAACATATGCGACTTCGGGGTTATTCGACTCCCAGCTTACTACTTCGCTCATTGCGTTATCCGGAGCAAAGATCGCATTCAGATAGACTTCCGAGCCCAAATAAGCGGTATAGGCATCCCCTTTATCAATGCTCATGGAAATTGCAGGGACAAGCTCCATAAGTGAAACAATATATTCGCCGCTTTCCTCAGAATAAACCGCGATTCTGATATAATAAGTTTCTCCTGCCTCAAATTCATGCTCCAAAGCATACACAGACTCATCCAGCATCTGTCCGGAAGAATCAAATAAAACCATTCCGAGATTTTCTGCATTTGTAGGATTATTGACATAAATACGCAATGGTTCACTTTCGGTAGGTTCAAATTTGATATACTTTGTATCATTGCAAGCGGTGAAACGAACAGGCTGATCCTTGGTAAGCACAGCAGGCTCAGCAACAGTAACGGTGCAAGAATCTACTAAATTACTTTCAGACGTTGCCGTAACGATAAATTCACCGACTTTATGAAAAATAATATTATTCCCATTTATGGTTGCCGCTTCCGGATCATCAACAGTCCAGATAACCTCTTCTCCAGCAGCATTCTCGGGAGAGAATACTACATCAAAGTAATTTGAAAGTCCAACATAGCAGAGCGTATCCTCCGCATTGGTGATTTCCATGGAGGTGGCCGGAGGGCACATATTCAATTCGACAGAATATGTGCCGACATTTTCAGAATCATAAAATTTGCTTTTGAAATAATATTTCTCACCTGCAGTAAGTTTATATGAAAGTTTGAAATTATTGTCGAACTCGGCGCCGTCGTCATCCTCATGGAGATGATTCATCGCCGAATCATACAAATAAGCGTAGGTATCGTGTTGGTTATTATACGAATGGAAAATATAAACCCCGCTCGTCTCCGGCACAAAAGAAAATACAGATTCAGCTGATTCAGGGGTTGCAGAAATAACCGTCTCTTGATCCATTACAATAGAAGGATAATCCATAACTTCGACAGTAATAGAATCTGTAAGATGAGTGTCTGATGATGTTGCTGTAATAACCGCTGTCCCTACTTTGCGCAGAGAAAGCTCCCCGGTCTCACTATCAACTTCAACCGTATTTGCATCCGAAGACTCCCAATACAGCCATTCTTGGTTTGCGCCTTCGGGTAAAAAAGCAACATTCAATTGATGGGTAGTACCAATATATCCGGTATAGGTCTCCCCGTCGGTTATTTGAATTTCTTGGGCACTATCGGCACTTGCCGAAATAGGAATCATCGCAAATGTTATCACCAATGCCATAACAATCGAAAGAATTCTTTTATATACTTTCATAATTATTTCTCCTATTAATAGCAATTAATATTATTTAGTCAAAAGGTACCGCAGAAGCGCTATAGCATCCATGGTATTCAAAAAGCCGGCAGGGTCATCGACTTCTTGATGTACATCGCCCAATTCACAATAAACGGTATCGGGAGACCGCAGATCAACGATAATCTGCAAAATGAAAATAACATCTGCAACGGAGATTTTTCCATCATTACTGATATCGCCATACTTAAACCAATGATTATTTGTTACATTGCCGCACTCCTCCGCGCAGGAGAATGTGGTAACAAATATTTCTCCGATCTCATCGGGAAGGGTTGCATCCATGCGTAATCTACAGGCAGCGCTCTCTATACTATGCTCGCAAACTTTACACACACCTTGGTGCAGGTTGGTGCCTGAGATATGGGTTGCATCATAATCGCATTCCTCTTCCTTAAAGTTGCCGCAAGCGCAAACTTTTTTATGGGTGTTCGCCCCTTCTACATAGGTCCATTCCCCAAAGCTGCAAGCTTCCGGCTCTTTTTCTATACCGCAAACCGTGCACCTTTCAAAGTGGCTGGTTTCATTGTGGGCAAGCTCATAATCATGGGAGAATTTGTCAAACTCGGGGCTGCAACTGCAGGTATGGAAATGATGGGTCTCATCGCTCTCCC
>JAZMZQ010000053.1:0-1762 GCA_045586045.1 Eubacteriales bacterium | reverse complement strand
ATGTCAAAGCGGCGCTCAGAGGGATTTGCGATCTTTCTTGGGTGAGCGAGGGGATGAAGGTGGCCATCAAGGTCAATCTGATTACTGCCCTCTCTCCCGATCGGGCCGGTACCACTCATCCGGTGGTCATTGATGCCATGTGCGATCTGCTTTTGGAGCAGGGGGCATCGGTTGTAATCGGAGATAGCCCCGGCGGGGTATGGACGGCTGCATATTTGGATTATGTCTATCGGGCGACCGGCCTTTTGGCCCTTGAGCGGGAAGGGGTTACTCTGAATCGGGATTTCTCGGTAAAGACCGCTTCCCATCCCGATGCAAAAATCGCAAAAAGCTTTGAATATACAGGCTATTTAGATGCCTGCGATGCTATTATCAACATCTGCAAGCTCAAATCCCATGGAATGATGGGGATGAGCGCTGCGGTGAAAAATATGTTTGGCGCAATTCCGGGGATTACCAAGCCTCAATATCATTATCGGTTCCCCGATCCGCGGGATTTTTCCGATATGATATTGGATATCCAAAGTTATTTTAAGCCTCGGTTGAATGTGGTAGATGCGATTGTAGGCATGGAGGGCAACGGCCCCACTCAAGGCACGCCCAAGCCCCTTGGCTTGCTGCTGGCAGGGGAGAATCCTTATCAGCTGGACCTTGCTTGCTGCATGCTGATGTCTATTGACCCTGAAAAAGTGCCTACGGTGGAAGCGGCGATCCGCCGCGGCCTCAGCGAAAAAGATCCGTGCGCTCTTTCTTGCTATCAGGAACTTTTGCCCTTCAGTTGCAAGGATTTTAAGATCCCGCCCACCACCAAGCCCTTGACATTTCTTTCGGAGAAGGGTGCTTTTTCCAAATTGGCAGGGCCGCTGCTTCGCTGGCTGTTGCTTTCTCGGCCGGTGGTTCGGAAGAAAAGCTGCGTCGGCTGTAAAAAATGTGCGGAAGTCTGCCCTGCAAAGGCGATTGAGATGAAGAATCATCTCCCGAAAATTGATCGTGCCGCATGTATCCGATGCTTTTGCTGCCAAGAGCTTTGTCCCAAAGGCGCAATGAAGGTGAAAAAGACCTTGCCTTTTCTGAAATAAAATAAGGAGCTGTAAAGGTTTTACAGCTCCTTTTAATTATTGACCAAAGACTTTATCTCCGGAGATCCCTGCAATATGCCTTGCATCGTTCATAATCTCTATCTTTGGAGCGATCAAATCGCCCTCTTCCCCCTCAAAAGAGAGGATGGTAATGGCGGTGAAATCAGGGTTAGTGGTGGCGCACAGAAAGGAAAAAGTCAGATTCATCAGATGCGCAAAGGCTGCCGAGGAGGAGCCACCATGGCTTGCCAGCAGAATGGTCTCATCATTTTTGCGCTTTACTCGATAATAAAGCCCCTCTCGCTCATAGCCGAGGGTTGCAAGCCATTGATCGAGCCCTTCTTCTACCCGCCGGACATGAGGAATCACCTTATTGCGGCAGAAGGGAAGTTTTTCTGCCCAAAGGGGGTCGATTACGCTCTGCCCTGTGGCAACCATTTCATCGGCGGTATACCAAGGATGGCCGTTTTGAAAGATGGGCTCTCCATCGGTCGATCCCCAACCGACCTCTCGCATGAAATCGAGCAGTTCCACCTCCATCCCGCGTGGTTTTGCGATATGGGCGGCGGTCTCTGCGGCACGGCCGCAAGAGGATGAGAAGAATTTTGCGATATTTTCTTCCGCAAGCCGCTCTGCCACAGCCTCTCCATGGAGATGGCCCAGAGGGGTGAGGCAATCGTTTT
>JAZMZQ010000052.1:0-10590 GCA_045586045.1 Eubacteriales bacterium | reverse complement strand
AACATCACCTCTTCGGTGCTATTCTATGCACCGAAGAGGTGAGATTATTCGTTAGTTATTTACGCCGTGATGGGCGGTAGGAGAGGTCATATCCAAAGCCTTAAAGGTATATCCATTGGCCTGCCCCCACTGCAAAATCTGCTCCACAGCATTTACACTGAAGCGCTTGATATCATGCTGCAGAACCACTGAAACCCGCCTGCCGCTGATGCCGTTGATTACATTACGGGCCACCTGAGAGGTAGAGGTGGTCTGCCCTGCATCTCCGCTGCTGACATTCCAATCGAAATAGCGATAGCCCTTATCGGTAACCTCATGGACCAAACGGGACATAATGCCCCGATTAAATTGACTTACCACATTGGAAGAGCCGCCGGGGAAGCGCAGCAAGGTGCTGCGGCTGCCGGTCTGGGCCACTACAATGCTTTGGAGCGCTTCAACGTCCTTAAAGAAGGCCTCCTCACTTGCATAAATTTTTCTATAGTTATGAGAGGCGGTATGCAGGCCGATGGCATGGCCCTCATTTTTCATCCGCCCCAAAAGGCTCATATAGGAGCCCTTATCGATGACAAAGAAGGTGGCCTTCGCATTATATTTCTTCAAAACATCCAAAAGCTTTGCGGTATATGGGCCGGGGCCGTCATCAAAGGTGAGATAGACCGTCTTCTCTCCGGGAATCACCGTTACCTTATCCGTAACCCCTGCAGAGCCGCCGGAGGACGCAGGGCGGGAAACCTTTTTCTTTACGACCACTTCCCGCGCAGCAGCAGCGGAATTGCCGCTGCTATCCTTCACCGAATAGCTCAGCTTATAGGTACCGGGGGTTTTAGAATCTACCTTCCCTTCCGTCTTTACCTCTTTGCTCAGATCTCCATCATAATTATCCTCGGCAGTAAAGCCCGGATCTTTATATTCCTGCCCTTCCGTAAGGGTGATCTTTTCCTCCCCCTTGAGCTTCAAAGAAGGCTTTTTGGTATCCACCACCTTCACAACGCGGCTGATCTCGGCCTTTCTGCGAGGTACTTTAGCCGAATAGGTGATGGTATATTCCCCTAATTTTTTCTCATCCACCGCTCCTTCTGCGCTTATCTCAAGGGCCTTCCCCTTTTTTAGGTGCCATTTGCCCACCAACGATGCATTCGCTCCTTCATCCGAAAAGGATTCTCCATATTCCAAGGTGATTTCCTTTTCCCCGTTCAGCGCCATTTCAATATGATAATCATTGAGATGCAAAAAGCCCAAAAACAGCCCTGCCAGCAGCACCACGGCCGCTACTGCAACAATGAGGATTTTCCAAGATTTTTTCATAATTCCAAGTCCCTTTTCACCATTTTTTATGGCCTATATTATAACAAATTGAATTATACATTGCAACCCATAAAAAATCCCGCAAGAAAATTCTTGCGGGATTTTTTATATTAGAATTGAATTTCTGCCATCTGCCAGCAATCAATCTTCGGAATGGTGAAGTTTACTCGGCCGTTTTCATAAGTAAAGGGCAGCGCTTCTCCTTCCGGCACCAGCTTTACGCCCTTGGGCGCACGATCGGCACGCACAGAGACAGCGATATCATAGAGGGGGATAATATCCTCGATAATTTCGGTATCTTTGCCGCGGCGGACAGGGCTTGCATAAAGGGCATGGACAATCAAGCGATCCGCCTTGGAATCCTCCATCAGCGTAGCAATTCCCTGCGCAGGCAGAGCCACGTTAAGGCTGCGATCCTCGCCCAGCAAATCGGCGATCAGATGATCCACAATCTCTTTTACATAGATATTTCCCATGGTGGCATATTCATAGAAAAGCTGATGGGCAATATAGGTAAGATTACCGTTTTTCACGATAGCATCCCCATATTTTTCGCCGCAGGCAGGGGCATGGAGATGGGAGCAGAAATGCTCAGCAGTGCGATTGAAATAAGGGGGCTCGATGATTCCAAGGCTTACGCCCTTCTCTGCTTCCACCTTCAAGCAATCCTTATAGACTACATAGGCGGAATTTTGCAAGGCGGGAAGCTCGAAAGAGGGGCGGATATAGGTGGGTTTATATTCGCTTGCGCACTCATATTTTGCACCGATATCAAGAGCAAAGCCGCTCTCATCCGCCTTCATGCCGGATTTGAAGCTTGCAAGCACCTTACCGCCCTGCTCCATATAGGCCTTGATTTTTTCGGTCAATGCATCATCCAGCAAGATATTATCGGGCAGAATCAGCAATTTATAAGCGGTAAAATCCACATCCAGATCGATAATATTGAAGAGATACTGCTTCTCCAAAAGAATACGGGAAATGCCATTGTCGCTGCCCGTAGGCTGAGCAGGGTCTTCCGCTTCTGTATTATAATAGGCGCGAATGGCTTCATTGGTAATGATTGCGATATCTGCCACATTTTCAGCATTCTTCAGCCAAGGCTCCCGCTCCTCTAAGGGGGCATAGCCTGCGGCAATCAGAGAATAGGTGGCCTCATCCATCAGACCATTGGGAGCAAGCTGATCTCCTACCGAGCATTTTGCACCATTGGCAGCAGAAAGCGCCACCTCATAGCGCAGGGCGTTGGGATGCTTGAAGCCCCCGAATTCGCCCCAGCTCTTATGGAATTTTCCGGTCATTCCCAGATAATCCATCCCGAGGGTGCGGGCATAAGCGGCAGATTTGGGGAAATGATCGTAGCCCCAACCGCCGGTAGGCAGGCTCTCCAGCTCCAGATGGGTATTCATCTTGGCAAGATCGCGGCGGCCTGCGCCGATATGGCCTCCGTTATGGAAGACAGGCAGACCGGGCTTGACCGAATCAATGGTCTCTCTTACCCGCTTGGTATAGTTGGCATAAACCAACTCGCCATGCTTTTTCACATCGGCAGGATTCTCATAATCCAGCCCCATATCGGCCATGGATGCGCGGCAGGATTCGCAATAGCATTTGCTATTACCGGGAGATACAATATCTAAAAAGATCCCATCGGCATCGTAATTTTCGCAAACCTCTTTGACCTGCGCAAGCAGATACTCCAGATAGGGGGTATTGAGGCACATCAGATGATAATGGGGCTTCTCGAAGGATACCTCTCCCGCCTCCATCTGCTCCTTGGAATAGCGCAGCCAATCCTTATGAACGACTGCCGCCTTTTCATCAAAGCCTGCAGAAAGGTAAACCGGAGTCTTGACTCCGATCTCATGAGCCGCCTCAATCTGCGCCTTCAAAAGATCGAATTTCAGCTCAGGATGCATCTCATTGGCCTTGCTGGGATGATACGCCCAGCCGTGGTGGCATTTGGAAAATACGGTAATGGAATCCACATGCCCAAGCTTCAGAGCCTTCTGAAACTGCTCCTTGGAAAACTTTTCTCCAATTCCGCCGATCTTCTCGGAGGTATGGAAATCAAGATGGACTTGTCTGTAACGCATAGCGATCACCTCAATATGTAGATTTTGATTTCATTTTACAAGATTTATAATATATTTACAATGGATTTTGAAGATAAAAATATGGATTTTTCAATCAAATAATAAAACGATCGATTGCGCTTTAAGGGGCACAATCGATCGTTTATTCCATTATTTGAGCAGCTCTGCAAATACCTTCTTGAAGGAATCAATCTTGCTGGTGCAATCGAAGCGATTTTCACCGCTGGTGAGGAAATAGGCCTTCACCTTCGGCTCGGTGCCGGAGGGACGGACTACCACATGGGTGGAATCCTCAAAAATAAAGTAGAGCACATCCGAGGTGGGAAGCCCGGTTTCCTTTTCCTTGCCGGTGGCAATATCGCGGATAATATGCTTCTTATAATCGCGGAATTCCACTACTTTACGGCCGCCCAACGTCTCGGGAATATTCTCCCGCAGATTGGCCATAATCTCATCCATTCTCTGCTGAGGCATGACAGCCTCGATCTTAAAGCTTACGGTATCCTCTACATAATAACCGTATTTCTGATAGATCTCCTCCAGAGCCTGAACAAGGTTCTTATTCTTATTTTTATAGTACATTGCCATCTGGGCAATCAGCATGGAAGCCACCAAAGAATCCTTATCTCTGGCATAATCGCCCTTCAGATAGCCATAGCTTTCCTCAAAGCCGAGGAAATAGCTATAATCCCCCTTTTGCTTAAAGCGCTCCATCATCTCACCAATATACTTAAAGCCGGTGAGCACTTCAAAATAAGCAACGCCATTCTGCTGGCAGATCCGCTTGGGCAGCTTGGAGGATACAATGGTGGATACCACTGCCGCATCAGCAGGCAGCTTGCCGTTCTTCTTTTCCACCTCGATCATAAATTCTACCAAGAGGGCTGCCATCTGATTGCCGGTAAAGAGGGTAACGGTATCCCCATTAAGGGCAGCAACGCCCACCCGATCCGCATCGGGATCGGTCGCAATAATCAGATCGGCATTCACCTTCTTCGCAAGCTCCAGCCCTAAGGTGAAGCCTTCCTTTTCTTCGGGATTGGGGCTCTTGACGGTGGGGAAATCGCCATTGGGGATCATCTGCTCCTCAACAAAGGAGACATTGGCGCCCAATGCCTTAAAGATTTCGGGGACCAGCTTATAGCCGGTGCCATGGAAGGGGGTATATACAATAGAGAGCTCCTTCGCCTCGGGCTTCAGTTCCCCAAGATCCAGCTGCTCGGCAAGCACTCTTGCCAGATAGCGCCGGTCGGTCTCCTCCCCGATGATCTCCAAAAGGCCTTTGGCTTTTGCTTCCTCCTCAGCCATGATTTCCACATTCAGAGGATCCACCTTCTGCATCTCGCCCAAGATGAAATCCGCCTGATCGCCGGAAAGCTGCGCACCATCTTCAAAATAGGCCTTATAGCCATTATATTCCTTCGGATTATGGGAAGCGGTGATATTAACACCGCCGATGGCGCCGAAATCCCGAATGGCAAAAGAAAGCTCGGGAGTGGGGCGCAGAGAATCAAAGAGCCGCACATGGATACCCAAAGCGCACATAGTCAGCGCAGTTTCCATCGCAAAGCGAGTGCCGTTATTACGGCAATCATAGGCGATAACCACGCCGCGGTCCATTGCCTCTTTTCCGAGGCTTACAATATAATTACCAAAGCCACGGGAAGCACGACGAACGGTATAAATATTCATTCTGTTGGTACCGCCGCCCATGATGCCCCGCAGGCCGCCGGTGCCAAATACCAGATCACAGCCAAAGCGAGATTGAATCTCATCCTCATCGCCATGGATCGCAATGAGATCTGCCTTCAGGCGGCCGTCCAGTTCTCCGAAATTCAGCCAACGCTCGTATTCTTGGATATAATTGCTCATGGGGATTCCTCCTTATAATTATAAATGTTCTTCTCTATATTTTGCCAAAGCCTGCGCAAGTTGGTCGGGGCAGGAAGTTTCCTTCCAGCCGCATTTGATGCCGGAAAGCCTGCGAATGGCTTCCTCAAGCTCCATCCCCTCCACCAATGCACCGATGCCCTGCAAATTTCCGTTGCAGCCGCCCATAAAAGATACATCATGGATGGTCCCATCTTCTGCTACATCAAATTGAATATTTTGAGAGCAAACGCCTCGGGGGCGATAGGTATTCATTCAAAAGTCCTCCTATTTTCCATAGCGCGGGTCAATGTCAGGCTATCGGCATATTCCAAAGTGCCGCCCACGGGGATTCCGAGGGCAAGGCCTGTAACCCGCACACCAAACGGTTTGATCAATTTATTGAGATAGAGGGCGGTCGCCTGCCCTTCCACATTCGGCGAGGTGGCAAGAATTACTTCCTCGACCTCTTCTTCCGCCACCCGATGCAAAAGCTCACGGATCCGAAGCTGATCGGCGCCGATCCCATTCACCGGCGAAATCAGCCCATGAAGGACATGATAAGTGCCCGTAAAGGTGCGGGTGCGCTCCATGGCCTCCACATCCTCCGGCTTTTCCACCACGCAAATGGCGCTCTTCTGGCGCTTCGGATCTGCGCAGATGGGGCAAAGGGGGCGGTCGGTCAGATTCTGGCAATGGGGGCAGCAACGAATAAGATCCCGCGATTTCAGAAGAGTATCGGCAAATTCCTTGACCGCCGAATCCGGCTGGGCAAGCATGAAATAGGCCATCTTCTGCGCAGTCTTGGCGCCAACTCCCGGCAGCTTTCCAAACTGCCCGATCAATTTATTTAACTGCTCAATATTCGGCATACTTTTATCTTAGAAAAGACCGCCCATACCGGGGATATTCAACCCGCCGGTGATCGAGCCCATCTTCTGCTCCATTGCGGCATCTGCCTGCTTCATTCCTTCATTGACAGCGGCAACGATCAGATCCTCCAGCATCTCCACATCATCGGGATCCACCACCTCAGGCTGAATCTTTACCTCGACCAGCTCTTTTTTACCGGTTACCTTAACCGCCACTGCTCCGCCGCCTGCAGCCGCTTCAAATACAGAAGCTTCTACCTCCTGCTGGGCATTTTGCATATCTTCCTGCATCTTCTGCACACGGCGCATCATATCGCCCTGCTTCATATTATAACCTTCCGGTAATCTTGCCTTCATTTTTATTTCTCCTTATAAATTTAATAGCTCGTTCATGGGGTCGTCCTCTGCCATTGCAGGTGCGGATTGCCTCAATTCCACTAAAATTTCTCTACCTGCCGCACGGCTTGCCGCTTCCTGCAGCGCCGCTTTATTCTCGGGCTTATTCAAAAATTCGATGCAAATGCTCTGCTCGCTGGAAAGAATCAGCCGATTCTCCGCCAAAGAGGGCTTGATATCCAATAAGAAGCCCAAAAGATTGGCGCGGCCCATATCGGGCAGACATTCCTTCATCGGCTCCCAAAAGGGACATTCCTCCCCTTGGGATATTTCTGCCGCAGGCTCCTTGGCTTTGGGCGCTTGGGATGGAGCCGGCGCCGCCTCTTTTTTCGGCTCTGCCGCGGGAGCGGAGGCCGCCGTTGCCATAGGAGGAATTCCACGCTCCAAGCGCGCAATCCGAGCGCTCAAAGACGCAATATCCTCGCCCAATTCCTCTCGGCAAAGGGAGATTAAGGTCATCTCTGCGGAAAGGCTCTTTTCGGCCGTTCTGCCAAGCTCATAAATGCCATCCTGCAAGGTACGCATCATCCGCACAATGCAGGCGGTAGGAAGCTCTCTGGAGAGCGCAATTTTTTCTTTTAATTCTTTTGCATCCCCTTCAATCAGCTTTTCCGGCTCTTCGGTAACGCTGCAGATCAAAAGATCGCGGAGCAGGGCGCATAGATCGCCAAACAGCTGCGCAGGGCCTGCATAGCGCTCACGGGCATCCCGATAGAAGCGAAGGAGCCCTGCGGCGTCCCGATTCCACGCCATTCTTACAGCGCCCATCAGCTGCTCTCCGCCCATCACGCCGACAATCTGCTCTACCCGCTGAAGGGTTACCGGCTCATTGCCATCGCGGCAACGATCCAAAAGGGATAAGCCATCCCGCAAAGCGCCGTCTGCCAAGCGGGCAAGAAGCAATGCCGCATCCCGCTCCAGCTTGAAACCCTCCTGCTCGGCCACATATTCCAGCCGGCCTGCAATCAGCTCGGGAGAGAGGCGCTTGAAATCAAAGCGCTGGCAGCGGGAAAGGATGGTGGCGGGAATTTTATGGATCTCGGTGGTTGCCAATACGAAAATAACATGAGAGGGCGGCTCCTCCAAGGTCTTCAGCAATGCATTGAAGGCCGCTGTACTGAGCATATGCACCTCATCGATGATATAGACCCGATATTTTCCGGAGGCAGGAGCATAAATCAGCTCTTCCCGCAATTCCCGCACATCTCCTACGCCGGTATTGGTAGCGGCATCAATTTCCACTACATCCATGGTAGATTCATTTAAGATTCCTAAGCATTGGGGACATTCATTGCAAGGATCTCCTTCATGAGACATGGCGCAATTGACCGCCCGCGCTAAGATTTTGGCGCAGGTGGTTTTGCCGGTGCCGCGGGTACCGCAGAAAAGATAGGCATGGGAAATACTCCCCGCACCGATCTGGGCCCGAAGGGTCTTTACTATATGCTCCTGACCGACCACATCCTCAAAGGTCAGCGGCCGATATTTTCGATAAAGCGCTTGATACATTCTTTCTCTTTCCCTTTAACTAAACTGCCTTTGTGAGACAGTACCGCCGACTTAAAACAGGTCTTCGGCACACATGGACGAAGGTCCGCTTAATGCTGCTCGGTTCCCCGCCTGACATGGTTCACGGCACGCCCATTGCGCCGCACCCGCCTCTCGTCGGAGGTACTGCCTCACAAAGGCAGTTCTCATTTACTATATTTTATTTTAGCACATCTTTGAATGGATTACAAGCAAAAATCATTCAAAATATAATGGAATCGACGCTCAAATGCATCTGCCATATTCAGAATCTCACCATCGGCAAAGGCTTTGCCCACAAGGCTCATGCCAATAGGCATCCATTCCTTGGTATAGCCGCAGGTGGTCGTTACTGCAGGCAAGCCCGCAATATTCGCACCGACGGTATAAATATCGGCAAGATATAAAGCGGCAGGATCTTCTGTCTGCTCCGAAAACTTATAAGCGGCAGTGGGGGCAGTAGGGATCAGGATGCAATCGCAACTTTCAAAAATTGCCTCGTATTCTTTTTGGATTTTACGCCGAATCAGGCATGCTTTTTTATAATATTCATCAAAATATCTGCCGGAAAGCGCATAATTGCCCAAAAGAATCCTACGCTTGACTTCTTTGCCGAAGCCCTCATTACGAGTGGCAATTACTTGCTGCTCGAAGGTGGTGCCCTCTTGGCTTCTATGGCCATAACGCACGCCATCATATCGGGCAAGATTGGAGGCGGCTTCCGCCGAGGAGATCAAATAGTAAGCAGGGATCATCAAATCCAAGGAAGGGATGGAAACCTCCTTGATGATACAGCCCAACTCTTGAAACCGCTGCGCTGCGCTCAGCACCGCATCCTTCACTTGCTGCTCCATACCCTCCCGAAAAATTTCTTTGGGAAGGCCGATTACCTTTCCTTCGATGGGCTGACCCATCTGCTCGCATACAGGGGCACTTTCCTTCGAGGTCATATCCTTGGCATCTTTACCGGAGATGGCATCCAAAAGAATGGCGCAATCTCTTGCGCTCTTTCCGATGGGCCCGATCTGATCCAACGAAGAAGCGAAGGCCACCAGCCCATAGCGGGAGACTCTGCCGTAGGTAGGCTTCAAGCCCGTAACGCCGCAAAAAGAAGCAGGCTGGCGAATAGAGCCGCCGGTATCGCTGCCCAAAGCTGCCACGCAAAGCCCTGCGGCCACTGCTGCAGCACTGCCGCCGGAAGATCCGCCGGGGACACGCTCTAAATCATAAGGATTCATGGTATTGCCGAAATAGGAGGTGGTTGTGGTGGCGCCCATGGCAAATTCATCCATATTGAGCTTGCCGAGGAAGATGGCCCCTGCCTCCTCTAATTTTTCCGCCACGGTCGCCGAATAAGCCGGAATAAAATCCGAAAGCATTTTGGAGGCGCAGGTGGTGCGAAGATCTTTGGTGCAGATATTATCCTTCAAGCCGAGAGGAATTCCCGTAAGCGGCTCTGCAAGGCCTGCTTTGATCTTCTCCTGCGCCCGCTCTGCTTGCTCCATGGCGGCGCTATTCACGGTAATATAGGCGCGGATCTTGGGATCCAGCGCCTCGATGCGATCTAAATAATAGCGCGTAAGCTCCGGAGCGGTAATATCGCCCCCATCCAAAAGCGCACGAAGCTCTTTAATGGATTTCAGGTGTAAATTCATCGCCTTGCTCCTTTAATCCATTATTTTATTCACTGCAAAATAGGCGCCTTGCCTGCCTTTTGCATTGGAAAGCAGCCGCTCCGCTTCAATGGACGGTGCGGGGATATCTTCCCGCAAAAGCTCCATGGACCCTTCGGCTTCCAAGGGGAATTCTTCTTCCGAAAGTTCCGCTTGCGCCACTCGATCCATCAGCTCTGCAATACGCACCATATCAGCCGCCATCTGCTCCTTCTCCTCCCCCTCAAAAGAAAGAGAGGAGAGGGCTGCCAGATGGTCGATCCATAAAGAATCCTTCACGCTCATTTGGAATCGGAAGTATAGTTGGGAGCCTCTTTGGTAATATGAATATCATGGGGATGGCTCTCAATAAGGCCTGCACCGGTGATCTTTACAAATTTACCGTTTTTCTTCAACTCTTCAATCGTTTCGGTGCCGCAATAGCCCATACCGGAGCGCAAGCCGCCCATCAGCTGGAAGACGGTATCGCCCATGGCGCCCTTAAAGGGCACACGGCCTTCTACCCCTTCGGGGACCAATTTTTTAGTGCCGGTCTGGAAATAGCGATCGGCAGAGCCCTTTGCCATAGCGGCCATAGAGCCCATGCCGCGATAGGACTTAAAGCGACGGCCCTGATAAAGCTCCTCTTCACCGGGGCTTTCCTCGCAGCCTGCAAGCAGAGAGCCGACCATAATGACATCGGCGCCTGCGGCAATCGCTTTTACAATATCACCGGAGAATTTGATGCCGCCATCTGCAATCAAAGGAATGTTGCGGCGGGAGCATACCTCTGCCACATCCATAACAGCCGTCAGCTGAGGGACGCCGATACCCGATACTACACGGGTGGTGCAGATAGAACCGGGGCCG
>JAZMZQ010000051.1:0-6572 GCA_045586045.1 Eubacteriales bacterium | reverse complement strand
GCGGATGTCTTGGGCATCTCTCAATCCTATATCTCCCGCTTGGAAAAGAAGATCATTCAACGCTTAAAGCGAGAAATCGAGAAGCAAATATGAAAGGGGATGTAAAAAAAGTCTGAACCGCAAAAGGCAAGAAAAATACAGGCTCTAAACCAAATTTCTTCGCCAAAAAAGTAAAAGAGGAAGAAAAAATATTGCTGCACTGCAATATTTTTTCTTTTTTATCTGTGCCTTTTGCTACCTCCAAATCGAGCCACTCGGCGTATCACATACGCCTTCGGGTATCCCGTAACCTTTGGTTACGGCTCGATTTGGAGGTTTCAAACATTTTTTCCTATCCCCAAAAAAGGGGCTGTAAAAAATCATGACGATTTTTTACAGCCCCTTTTTAATTAGAAAAACAGATGTTCAATTAAAATCTTGGTGCCGATTCCGATCAGAATCAGCCCGCCGAAGATCTGAGCCTTATCTTTCAGCATCCCGCCGAAAAGACGCCCGATATAGACGCCGGCGGTGCTGATGATAAAGGTGCTGATTCCGATGATGGCCACAGTGAGGTAAGCCTCACTATAGCTTGTAATATCGGCGGTCATTCCAATCCCTACCGCCAGCGCATCAATGCTGGTAGCCACCCCTTGGATCAAGAGATTTTTTGCGGTGAAGGGGGTGGAGCATTGCTCCTCCTCTTCTTTTTTCAGCACCCCTCGGATCATATTGATGCCGATCCCTGCCAGCAGGATAAAGCCGATCCAATGGTCTACAGCGGAGATATACTTCATAAAGCTCATCCCCAAAAAAAGGCCGATAAGAGGCATGGCCGCCTGAAAGAGGCCGAAGGTGAGTCCATCGACCAGTGCATGGCGAGGCTTGAGCCTTCCGCCGCACATTCCGTTGGTAATGGATACCGCAAAAGCATCCATTGCAAGCCCGATTCCTAAGATCATAGCTGTCCACATTACTTTATCAGCGCTCCTATTCCTTCCCAAGTGGCCTCGGCGGCCTCTGCACTCTTCAAAAGTGCGGCCGCGGCGGCGGCGGTTTCTTGAAGGGCGGCGGCATCCACCCTTTCAAAGCCCTTCTCCTTAAAATAAGAAGCATCGCCGCGCCCTGCGGCGTTTTTCAATTGATCCTTTATTCCGCTCAATACGGTTGCGGCAGAATACCCGCTTTTTTTCGCCCGCTCCGCAAGAGCGCTTTTATATTCATCAAGGCTTCCGCAGAAAGCACGCTGCTCTTCTTCTAAGGCATAGGCCTCTCCCTCTTTCAACTCCGGAAGGGAAGAATAGAAGGTCGGCAGCAGGAAGATGGGCTCCTCGCCCTCCATCCAGAGGGCGGCCTCAAAGAGATATTCCTTCCCCTTTTCCAAGGCAACTCGATCGGGAAAGGTCTCACTGTTGCCCAATATACAGACCGTGATATTTTTCTCCGGCATACAGCCGAAAAAATCCTGCGTTACCCGCACGCTATAGAAGGTATTCTCCCCCATCGGGGCATCATAATAAGAGATGATCCGTTGATCATTTTTAATGCCCAGCACCTGCCCGCCGAAAAAGAACCTGCCCATCTGAAAGGAGGATTCGGCGGTGGAAAAAAGGCTTTCAAGCTCGCCTTTTCCTTCCTGCTTGCTGCATCCGCAGAGCAGAAACAGCATCAGCAAGAGGGCTGCGATCCAATTATGCTTCTTCATTCATCGTTGCTCCATAAAGGTTATTTAGCTGATTATAAAATAATTTTTGCCGCTGATAAAAATCAAATCTGCTGAAATACATGCTATAGGCCACATCCGAAAGCCGCATGCCGAATCTTCCCTCAATCTCCTCTTTCAGCCCTTCCGGCTGGGCATATTGGGCGGTAAGATCAAAGATCAGCGGGTTCAGATCCGTCTCGATCAGGCCTTTGCCGAATACACCGCTGCCTCGGGCCGCGGTTAAAGTGGTATCGGTAAAGCGGGAAAGCTCCAATATCGTGCCGTAATCCGTCTTCATATAAAGGCGCATCATCCGCGGCGCCCAATAATCCCTCGGATTTTCCACCAAAAGCTCCGCCTGATAGATATCAAATATGCAAAGCCCCTCCGGCATGGTCATCTCAAAGGTAGAGGAAGAGCCCAGCTCAAAATCATCCTTGCCCAAGGTATCCAGATCATAATCCTTATAGTAAGACCCGCCTGCATCGGTATAGAAATACAGCCGCAGAGCCATCTTCCCATTATAACCGAGCATCTCATGCTCCGGAATCTTTTGATCCTTCAAAAGGGCGCTCAAAATGCCATTTTGATTCTCGATGCTCAAGGTCTCTATATCAAGATATAATGTATCCCCCGCAGAAAGGCCAAGCTCCTTCAGGGCCGCTCTCTTCATCGCCATCTCATGAACGGTGGTCTTTTCGTTTTTGCAAATATTGAGCACATAAGGATAAAGCCCTCTCACCTGCTCAAGATAAACATTCCCCTCTGCCTTCATCAAAGAATAGCTTTCATTCTCTTTGGAAAAGATAAACGGCTCTTCCCATTGGTCCTTTGCCAAAAGGGTGCGCTTTCCTCCTAAAAGGAAAGAAACTTGCGCCCAGCGGCAATGCCAGCGCCCGTATTCCCCTTCTGCATCGGGGAGAAGCGTCAGCTTATAGTCGGTAATATCAAAGGGCGATACAGAGGAGGGCAAAATCAAGGTGAATTGATCGGTGTTGCCGCTCTCAAAATTATCAATATTGCGATTTTGAAGGGTATATTCTAAATATTTCCCGTCCTGCAGGGTCAATACTAAATTGATGTTGCCCCGATCCAGATCCACCCGCTCCTCAGAGTGAAGATTTTGATAATCCTCGGTGCGCAGGGTAACCTGCAGGCGATTGGTAGAGCCAAAGCAATTCAACGCCGCAAGGACCGGCTGCTTTTCATCAAAATCCGGATCGGAAAGACGGCGCACCAATACCGCCTCATCGGTCAGATAAGAGGCGCTCAAAGAGGCTGAGACAAAGCAGAGGCCGCCAATCAGCCCCAGCAATATCAACATCACATAAAGCCGCCTTGCGTAGCTGCCCCAAAGCCGCCGGCCGAATTGCTCCTGCCGGAAATTACGCCGCACCCGCCGCGCGCCCCACCGAAGCTGCGTACGAAGGCCTTTCCAAAAGCGCTTCGGTCTTTTATTTTCTTTTCGACGACCCAATTTTTTCAACCGTCTTTTGCTCCTTTTTGAAAAATCATTACAATATATCATATCATAAATTTATGAAAAAATATAGTTTTTTTCAAAGTTTTATGAATAATCTTCCTTCTGCGCTCTTATACTATTCACATCACTAATATAAGGAGAGACGAATATGAATAAAATCGCATTGGCTTTGTCTATCATCGGCTCTATCAACTGGGGCTTGATCGGTCTTTTCAAATTTGATCTGGTGGGCTGGCTTTTTGGCGGAATGGATTCGATCGTAAGCCGCATCATTTTCGTGATTGTAGGCTTGGCGGGTCTTTGGTGCATCACTCTGCTCTTTAAGGATCTGGATGGTGCTCGCCACGATTCCGTACGATAAGAACGATGCAAAAAGGGCTGTAAAAAATCTTGCGATTTTTTACAGCCCTTTTTATTATGCTTTCTTTTTACCCTTTTTGATCAAAAGATTGTTGATCTTGGTATGGGGATCCAAAAGACCGCTGATGGAGGAATCATGGTTGATGGTATCCATGATATAAGAAATATACTTTGAGAGATCGACCGAGCAATACCACTCTCGAGAGAGCAGCTCGGGAGCAGAATAAATTCCGTTGGTGGTAAAGACCTTCTTGAAATATCCTGCTTTATATGCTTCATCAAAATGCTCCAGACCATTGCAGAAGAGGCCGAAGGTGGTGCAGACATAAATGTTGCGGGCTTGGAGCTCCTTGAGCTTTTTGCCAAGATCCAGAACACTGTCTCCGGAGGAGATCATATCGTCAACAATGATGATATCCTTCCCGGCCACATCGGCGCCCAGATATTCATGGGCCACAATGGGGTTACGCCCGTTTACAACGCGGCTGTAATCTCTTCTCTTATAGAACATTCCAAGATCTACGCCCAATACAGAGGAGAAATAAATGCCTCTTGCCATCGCACCCTCATCGGGGCTGATGATCATCAAATGCTCGGGATCAATCTCGATATCAGGCACATTATTTACCAGCGCTTTAATCATCTGATAAGTGGGCATTACATTATCAAAGCCATGAGCAGGGATGGCATTTTGGATACGGGGATCATGGGCATCGAAGGTAATGATATTGGTTACACCCATGGATACCAGCTCCTGCAGAGCGGTAGCGCAGTCCAAAGATTCGCGGCTGCTGCGGCGATGCTGACGCCCTTCATAAAGCATCGGCATGATAACATTGACCCGCCGCGCCTTACCGGCAGATGCGCCGATGATACGCTTCAGATCGGCATAATGATCGTCGGGGCTCATGGGCACCTTGCGGCCGTACATGGTATATTCAACACCGTAGTTAAAGCAATCGGTAACGATATAAAGATCCATCCCGCGGACAGAATCCTTGATCAAGCCCTTTGCTTCACCGCTTCCGAAACGAGGGCAGATAACATCGATCAAAAAGCTCTCCCGCTCGTAGCCTCTGAAATCGAGATCTTCCTTATGCTCATGCTCCCGCTCCTTGCGCCATTTGACCATATAGTAATCGATCTTTTTGCCAAGTTCTTCGCAACCGGGCATTGCGATAATCCCTAAGGGGGCTACCGGCACGTCCACCAATTCCTCTAAATAATCCGCCATCTTTGCATCCTCCTCGAATATTAAAAATAACAGTTTTATTTTACTATATTTTTATCCCCTTGCATAGACTTTTTACAAAATTCTCTAAATATTGACAAAATGCCGAAAACAACCCCAAAATATTGGCAATTTTTATCAATGGAGTCTATTTTTTCTTGAAAAAAATCCTTTGAAAGAATATAATGAAAAGCAGATCATACAGGGTGGTGAAACAAATGCAAAAGAACGACCGACTTTCTTTAATCGTAGATTTTTCCGCAGGCCTCCTCCGTTCTCTGAAAACAGGGGAAAAGGAGCGCCTTCAGGCGGAAAGCCCTCTTTTTCGGGTGATGGTGCGGGATCGCTTTGGCCGCCGCATCCTTCTTACCCCCGATGAAGCAATCTGCCTTGAGGCGGATGAGCACCATGGGCAATACAGTGCTTTATCCGATGGGATGATTGTTACCATTCGGCTGATCTGTGAAGGAAAGAGCGCTCTTTGGCAGCTTCATGCTGAGCCGAAAAGATCGGATCTTTTGATTGAATGGATGGATGCGCCGCTTCTGAATCTCCCTTCCTTAAAAACAAGCGGTTCCCGCCTTTTGATCCCCTATAATGAAGGGGCCTTGGTGGAGGATGAGCATCTTCGCCAAAATCGCCGAGAACCGGAATATCCCTCTTTGGGCGCAGATTTTATCTTCCCCAATATGCTTTGCGCCCAAATGATGGCCTGCCTTTTCGAGGATTGCGGCCTTTATATCGGCGCCCATGATTCCGCCCGCGGAGTAAAGGGCTTGGATTTTGAGCCGATAAAGAGCGGCGTGCAGCTGCGCCTTCGCCTTTATTGCGGCATTGATTTCGGGCAGGCCTTCTCCCCTGATTTTCCCATCCTTTGGTCGGTAATCGGCAATCGTTGGGAGGATGCGGCAGAGCAATACCGCCGCTGGTTTGAGCAACATCTGCCTCCGAAAGCCAAAAAAATCGCTGAGAATCCCTCCCTGCCCCAATGGTATGAGGACGCCCCGCTGGTAGTAACCTATCCGATCCGCGGTTGGCACGATACCGATAAGATGGCCCCCAATCCCCTCTTCCCTTATAAGAATGCCCTTCCGCTTTTGGAAAAAATCGCAAAAGAAGCAGAAAGCAGGCTGATGGTCCTGCTGATGCACTGGGAGGGGACAGCCCCTTGGGCCCCGCCTTTTGTCTGGCCGCCCTATGGGGGAGAAGAACCCTTCTTTGCCTTTCGGGATGCCTTGAAAAAGCGAGGCCATCTTTTAGGCGTCTATTGCTCCGGCTTTGGCTATACCGAAAAAAGCAATCTGACCGATTATGAAGGTGCAGATCCCGCCCTTTATCAAGAAGCCTTCTGCGCCGATGAAGATGGCTCTGTTCATCGCAGCAAAATCTGCACCAAGCAGCGAGAAGGCTATGATATTTGCCCCGCCTCCCCGATGGGAAAAGCGCTTCTCAACCGAGCTTATCAGCCTCTCTTTGATGGCGGCATTGATTATGCGCAGATTCTGGATCAAAACCATGGCGGCGGTCCATATTTCTGCCTCAGCCCTCTCCACGGCCATCCGCCCGCTCCCGGCCCTTGGATGACTTCTCATATGCAGCAGCTGCTCTCCCAATGGAATGAAAAGGCGCCCCATATGCTTTTTGGCTGTGAATCGGCGGCAGCAGAACCTTTTTTGGGCAATCTGCTTTTCAGCGATAATCGCTTCGAGCTGAATTTCAAATTCGGCAAGGCTGTTCCGCTTTACGCCTATCTTTTCCATGAATATCTTCGTAATTTCATGGGGAATCAGGTCTCCTGCCCCTTCTTAGAGGAG
>JAZMZQ010000050.1:0-6237 GCA_045586045.1 Eubacteriales bacterium | reverse complement strand
GATCATACCGTAACCTTTACGGTCATGTATAAAGAGGAGGAATATCCCGAGCAGTTCCGCGAGGTCATCAAGCGGTTTGCCAATCTTTCCGATAAAATTGAATGTACCTTTATCGATGTAGATGTCAATCCTTCTGCTCTCACTTCCTATGGGAGTGAATATAGCATCGAAGAAGGCTCTATTGTCGTGCAGAGCAAGGATCGGATCCGCGTGGTGCCTTTTGAGGACCTTTATAAGACCGACAATGAGACCGGCGCAGTTTCTTATAAGACAGAGGAGAGTTTGGCGGCGGCCATGCTTTATGTAACCAAAGAGGAGATTCCGCTGGTCTATTTTCTGACCGGCCATGGAGAATCGGGATATGAATCTCTGCTGAATCTCTTTGCCAATAATGGCTCCGATGTGGAAGAAGTGCGGCTGAGCCAGCTGAAGGAATTTGATGAGCAGGCCCGCTGCGTGGTTATTTGCGGCCCCACCATGGATTATTCCGAAAGCGAGATCCGCAAGCTGCAGGATTTTCTTGCCAATCAATATAATTATGAGCGCAATCTCTTTTATTTCTCTGATCCCGAGAGCCCCGATCTTCCCCATCTGGATGGCTTTTTGGCTGAATGGGGGATTCAGATCAATCATGATGTGGTGCTGGAATCGGATGAAAACAGTGCTTCTGCTTATGCCGCCGGCGGGACAGCCGGCCTCTACCTGATCCCCTCTTATTCCGAGGAAGAGATCAATGGCCAAAAGCTTGGCGCCGATTATCTGAGCGTTGTGCCCAATGCAAGCTCTGTTTCGCTGCTCTTTGAGGCAGATGGAATTACCGAGACCTTCCCCTTATTGATTACCTCGGAGGATTCTTATGCCAAGGACAGTGCGTCGGTCAATTCCGGCTATGATAAGGAAAAGAGCGACGGGGAAGGCCCCTTCAATGTGGCAGTGCTTTCCACTCGCTATAAATATCAGGATAATGTCCCCATCTATAGCCATATTTTTGCGGCCGGCTCGGTGGATATGCTGAATGAATACTACCTTAATTATAATGGCAACGGCAACTATCTTTATAAGATCTATCAGATGATGGTAGGCGAGGATGAGCTGGAGATTGATGGGGCTGTAAAGAGCACCGCCATCACCGGTATGACCCTCAGCACCGCCGCCGTTCGCTGGACTTCTATTATCTTTATCGGCGTCATCCCCGGTATTTTCCTGATCATCGGGCTTGTGGTATATATCCGGAGGAGATACCTATGATAAAACGATTAAAGCCCCTTTTGATTTTGGCTTCTGTGGCGGTAGTGCTTGGAATTTTGCTTTGGGTATTGGTGGCGTTTGTCTTGCCGAAGGATGAAGCAGGCACCGAAAAGGGCAATGCGGTCGTATTGATGGACGCAGATCTTACCGAAGCAGATTTCCTTGAGGTGGAGAATTCCTTCGGTCGGTATAAGCTGATCAAAGCCGAAATCGGCAAGTATTATATAGAAGGAAAGAAAGATTATCCTATCAATAGCGGAAGCGTTGTCTCTCTGCTGGAGCAGATCGGCAGCCTTACTGCGGTGAAAAAAGTGGTGGATCATCCCAGCGAGGATCAGCTGAAGGATTACGGCCTTTCGGATCCTGCGGCAACCTTTAAGGTAACCGATGATGAGAATATTTACCGTTTTCGTATCGGTGCTGCTTCCGCTTCCGGAAATTATTATTTCCAAAAGGAAGGGGAAGAGAGCGTATATCTTATTAATGCGAGCTTGCCCGATCTCATGCTGCTTTCCCGCCATCAATTTTATTCCGATGTCATTACCGCCTATACCGATAGTGTGTCGGAGCAGGGCGGGCTGACCAATATCATTGTAGAGAGTAAGAATCGGGAAGAGACCGTTAAGATCAAGTTTAATGACGAACTTGCTGAGGAAGAGGCGGGGGTTAGCTATATCATGACTGCGCCCATCAAGCATGCAGTCTCTTTTGCGATGGTGGATCGGATTGCAGCATTACTGACCGATCTTTCCAATAGCAGCGTAGTAGGGGATGATACCTCTGCGGCAGGGCTGGAAAAATTCGGCTTGGATCAGCCGGTATCAACCCTTCGCGTAACCATGAACGGCAAGCAGGAGATCATGCATTTCGGCCGTTTGAACGAGAGCGAAATGCAGTATTGCTATCGGGAAGGCGGAAAATTCGTCCATGCAGTGAGTGCGTCTTCTGCCAAACTGCTGGAGGCTCCGCTTCTGGATTATTGCGAGGATATGATTTATACCCGCGCTGCCGACGAGCTTTCCAAGATTGAGATCAAGGGCAAGGAAAAGAGCTATACCATCCGTATCGGAGAAAAGGATGAGGCAGGCAATATGGCGGTCAATATCAATAACCGCGCGGTAGATAGCGAATTATTCTCCGATTTTTATATGCATATTCTGAATATTGCCATCACCGGTATGGATGAGAAACCCAAGGAGGATTCTCCGTATGTGGCAATTCAATTCACCCTTGCCGATGAAAAAACGGTAGAGACCATGGAATTCTATCCGGTGAGCGATCTGAAATGCTCCTGCCGGCTGAATGGCAGCGGGCGTTTTCTGGTCAATACCCAGTATGTGGATCTCATTTTGGAGAATGCGCAGCATCTTTATGATGGGGAGACCATCGAGCTGGAATGGTAATTTTCAAAAAATGCTTGCATTATTAAAATAAATATGCTATACTACTAATAGATTGAATAACAAGGAGGTTCGTGCAACGCGGACCTCTTTCGTTTTGGCTAAGAGGAGTGAGAGCATGAAGGAAAACATAGCAAGCCGCGTAGAAAGCTTAGCGCAGCCTGTGGCAGAAGAATTGGGCTATACCCTCTTTGATGTGGAATATGTAAAAGAAGGGCCCGATTTTTATCTGAGATTGTTCATTACCAATGAAGAGGGGATTACGCTGGAGGATTGCGAGGCAATGTCGCGGGCGGTGGATCCCTTGCTGGATGAGGCGGATTTTATCAAGGACCGCTATTATCTGGAGGTTTCTTCCGTGGGGCTGGATCGGCCCTTGAAAAAGGAAAAGGATTTTCTCTACTTCATGGGCGAGAAGATCGAGGTAAAATTATATAAGGCCTTTGAGGGCAGCGATTATTGGGTCGGCGTGCTCATAGGCTATGAAGATGGGATGTTCACCATAGAAACCCCGCAGGGCGAAATGGAAATCAATATCAAAGAGACCCGCCTAATACGGCCTTGGGTGGACTTAAGCAAACACGAATAATCCGAACCTGCCTAAAATGGCATACTTTCAGCGCTTTTTGGCTTGTCGAAGGTTTGTAGGCGCCAGCCTTACAAACTTCTCCGCACCAAAAATCATCTGAAATTCTGCTCATTTTAAGGTCGAAGAATTTTAAGGGAGCGGATTTTGGGGTTTGCAAGGCATAAAACGCAGTTAATCCTGGCGGATTAACGAGTATTTTAACATAGCAAAGGCGAAAATCCGCCCCTTAAAATCAGGCTCGGATTATTCGTGTTTGCTTTAAGGAGGAAAAGGAAAAAGAATGAAAAACGCAGAATTTTTTAAGGCGCTGGATCTGATCGAAGAAGAAAAAGGGATCCCTGCCGACTATATGCTGGAAAAGGTGGAGGCTGCGCTGCTTGCCGCCGCCAAGCGTGCCTACGGCACTGCCGATAATGCAGAGGTTGTGATCAATCGGGATAAAAATGAGATCAAGCTGATCCAGAAAAAGACGGTCGTAGAAAAGGTAAGCGACCCTGTATTGGAGATCTCCTTGGAGGAGGCTCATGATACCGTTTCCAAGCGGCTGAAGCTGGGAAGCGAAGCGAAGGTGGAAATCAAGACCAAAGAATTCGGCAGAATTGCAGCTCAAAATGCAAAGCAGGTCATCATCCATGGAATCCGTGATGGGGAGCGCGGCCTGCTTTATCAAGAGTTCAACAGCAAGGAGAGCGAGATCATTACCACTACCGTCAATCGCGTAGAGCCCAATGGCAATGTCATCTTGGATATCGGCAAGAGCCAAGCAATGCTCATTAAAAATGAGCAGATCCCCGGCGAAGTCTTTGCTCCCGGTGATTTTGTTAAAATTTATGTAGTAGAGGTTCGGGAAGCCCAAAGAGGTCCTCAGGTTTTGATCTCCCGCACCCATCCCGGCTTGGTAAAGCGTCTTTTCGAGCTGGAGGTGCCCGAAATCTTTGATGGCTCGGTGGAGGTGAAATCCATCTCCCGCGAGGCCGGCAGCCGCACCAAGATCGCGGTCTATTCTCATGATGAGAATGTGGACCCTGTGGGCGCTTGTATCGGTAATCGCGGCGCTCGTATCACCAAGATCTGCGATGAGCTGAAGGGCGAGAAGGTGGATATTATCCGCTATAGCGAGGATCCCGAGGAGTATATCGCTTCCGCTTTGGCTCCCGCTAAAATCTTGAGCGTAGCGGCAGATGAGAGCGATCATACCTGCACCGTCGTTGTCAGCGACGATCAGCTTTCTCTGGCCATTGGTAAGGAAGGCCAGAATGCCCGCCTTGCCGCAAAATTGACCGGCTATAAGATTGATATTAAGCCCCTTTCCAAAGTAGGTGAGTAAGGCTTGGCAAAAGAGAAGAAAATACCGATGCGGATGTGTATCTGCTGCAGAGAAATGAAGCCGAAAAAAGAGCTGCTGCGGGTGGTGCTGAATAAAGAAGGTGTCTGCTCTGTGGACCTGACGGGAAAAGCGGCAGGTCGGGGCGCCTACCTTTGCAAAGAGCCTGCCTGCCATGCAAAGCTTTTCAAGACCCGTGCATTGGACCGAGGATTTGGCAGAGCCATTCCGGAAGCGGTTTATGAATCGCTGCAAAAGGAGCTGATCGCTGATGAATGATCGCTTTTTGATGACCTTGGGGCTGGCCCGCCGCGCTGCAAAGCTCTGCTATGGCTTTGATATGACAGTGGCGGCTCTTTGGCAGGCAAAGGCAATCTTTCTCTCCTCCGATTGTGCAGAGAGAACCCGCAAAAATATAGAACGGGCAGCAAAGGAGCAAGGCCTTGCGGCCATCCCGCTGCCCTACGACAAAGAAACATTAGGTGCCGCCATCGGCACCAAACCGGTATGCATCATCGGCGTAACCGATCAAGGCTTTGCCGGTAGCCTTTTGAAATGTATCGAAGGGGGTAAATAATTTTGGAGAAATACAGAATTCATGAATTTGCAAAGGATTTCGGCGTAAAAAGCACCGATATCTTAGCGCTTTTGAATCGTGTGGAAGAAAAAGAGCGTACCCATATGGCGGTTATGACCGTGCAGGAATTGGACTATCTTTTCAACCACTATACAAAGAAAAATCAAGTGGCTAATTTCAACGACTATTTTGCATTGGTTAATCAGCCCAAAGCAGAGCCTAAGCCGGCCGCTCCCAAAAAGGAGGAGCCGAAGAAGGTTGAAGAGCCCAAGAAGGAAGAGGCCAAGAAGGCACCCGAGAAGCCCAAGATTGGCCTGATCGAGAAGGCTCCTGCCCAAAAGCCCGAAGCGCCCAAAAAGCAGGAGGCTCCCAAAAAAGCAGAGCCCAAGAAAGAAGAGGCGAAGAAGGCGCCCGAGAAGCCCAAGATCGGCCTGATCGAGAAGGCTCCGGCCAGAAAGCCTGCTCCTCAAAAGCCGGCAGTGGTCTCCCAAAAGGAATTCAAGAAGGGTGAGCCGGTGAAGCCGGTTCGCGAGCCCAAGAAGAAGGAAAAAGGCCCCAGAGAGGTGCAGAATTATGAGCGCACCGTGCGGGTGGTTGATACCAGAACCAACGATGTAAATCTTGGGAAATATGATGATAAGCTGATGGATCTTGCCTCTTCTCATGAGAGCCGCAATTTCTCTTCTTCCAAGCAGAAAATCCAGAAGAAGAAGGATTGGCAGAAGCAGGGTCAATACGGCATGAAGAAAAAGAAAGAGACCGAAGCAGAGCGCTTAAAGCGGATCGAGCTGCAAAGAAAGCAGGCGAAGATGAAGATCTTGGTGCCCGATGAAATTGCAGTAAGCGAGCTGGCTTTGCGGATGAAGGTCAATGTGGCGCAGGTTGTAAAGAAGCTGATGGGCCTTGGCATTTTGGCAAGCGCCTCTCAGATGATCGACTATGATACCGCTTATCTGATTGCCGAAGAATTTGATGTTAAGGTCGAAAAAGAGGTTATTCTCTCCATCGAGGATCGCTTGATCGATGATCGGGAGGACGATGCTGCAGAGCTGCAAAAGCGCTGCCCGGTCGTTGTCGTCATGGGCCACGTAGACCATGG
>JAZMZQ010000049.1:0-1747 GCA_045586045.1 Eubacteriales bacterium | reverse complement strand
GAGATTCAATCCATCTTGCGGGAGGATGTGGAGTTTATTTCTGCACACCCCATGGCAGGAAAAGAAGTCTACGGGGTTGAGAACAGCGACGATAAAATTTTTGAAAATGCCAACTATATTGTAGTCCCCACCGAAAAGAATTCGCAAGAGGCCATTGATCTTTGCTTGGAGCTTGGCAGAGAGCTTGGTTTTCGCTCGGTCAGTACTTTAAGCCCCGAAAAGCATGATGAGATGATCGCCTATCTCTCGCAGCTTACCCATTGCATTGCCGTTACGCTGATGTGCTGCCATGATGGAGACCATCTGGAAGAATATACCGGCGATTCCTTCCGCGATCTTACGCGGATTGCTAAGATTAATGATGCCATGTGGAGCGAGCTTTTTGCCATGAATAAAGAAGCATTGCTGGCGCAGATGGATGTATTTTACGAAAAATTTGAAGAATTACGTGCCGCTCTGAGGGAGGATGACATGGATCATATGCGCAGCATGATGCGCCTTTCCACCGAGCGCAGAGGGCGTTTTGATAAATAGGATGGAGGTCCTTTAATCATGATGAATATGGATTTTTTAAGAAAACTGCCGATTCCGAAGGAGGTAAAGGCGCAATATCCCGTTACCGAGGAGATGGCGGCGGTAAAAGCGAAGCGAGATGAAGAAATCGCAAAGGTTTTCAAGGGCGAGAGCGATAAATTTCTTTTGATTATCGGGCCTTGCTCAGCCGATGACAGTGCGGCGGTTCTGGATTATATCGGCCGCTTGCGTCTCTTGGAAGATCGGGTAAAGGATAAGATTCTGATTATTCCCCGCATCTACACCAATAAACCCCGTACCACCGGAGACGGCTATAAGGGAATGCTCCATCAGCCTAATCCCAATGAGCGTCCCGATATGCTCAAGGGCATTGTCGCCATTCGTGAGCTTCATATGCGCGCACTTTCCGAGTATCAGTTCAGCTGCGCCGATGAAATGCTTTATCCTGAGAATCATCGGTATCTATCTGATTTGCTTTCTTATGTTGCGGTGGGCGCAAGATCGGCTGAGGATCAGCAGCACCGCCTTACTGCCAGCGGGCTCTCCATTCCGGTTGGGATGAAGAATCCCACCGGCGGGGATCTCTCGGTTATGATGAATTCCATTACCGCCGGCCAACATTCTCATACCTTCCTTTATCGAGGCTGGGAGGTGGTCAGCCAAGGAAATCCCTTAACCCATGCAATTTTGCGGGGATATGTGGATAGCAGCGGGAAGAGCTGGCCCAATTATCATTATGAGGATCTTACAAAGCTGATCGGATTATATGAAAAAAGCGGATTGGTCAATCCCGCTGTCATTGTGGATACCAATCATGCCAATTCCGGCAAACAATGCCTCCAGCAGATTCGCATTGCAAAGGATATTCTCTATAGCTGCAAATGTAATGGAGATATTCGCAAGATCGTAAAGGGGCTGATGATCGAAAGCTATCTTGAGGACGGCGCCCAAGCGATCGGAGAGGCGCATACCTACGGAAAATCCATCACCGATCCATGCCTTGGCTGGGAGAAAACCGAGCGTCTGGTCTTGGATATTGCGGAAAGCTTATAAAAAATAAGGAGTACCGTCATGGTACTCCTTTATTTTTTCAGCGTGTCAAAAAACTCCTGCGGAGGTTTTTGACACGCTGGGAGACTCTCAAAAAAGAGTGCAGATTTCGTCGATCTGTTCTCGTCGGCGTACATAGGTACGGCAGAGAGCAGATCGGCGG
>JAZMZQ010000048.1:0-4734 GCA_045586045.1 Eubacteriales bacterium | reverse complement strand
GTTCCTTATCACAATATATAAATCTCGTTTTAAAACAACATATAAATAATATTGAAAGTAAAAAGCCGTGAATTTCACGGCTTATTTTTGTTAATCTTATTTTCAATTGTAATGCAAGAAGACGTAAGCATTCTGCGGATTCTGCCGCAGAGGTTACGGTATCTCTTGAACGTTGTTTCATCGATATCGGAAGAAGAAAAAAGAAGTTTTAGCCAAGATTCAGCTTCCATACATTCTTTTCGGGCGATCTCAAATTTTGACAGCATATCCGGAAGGCTTTGAGGGTATTGTGCTTCGGAAATATTGGCAAAAACACTGGAAGAAGATTTCTTCAACTGAAAAAGTGTATTGGAATTCCCTCTTCTGTCATTGAGAGACTTACACAATTCCTCAATACCTGTTGCAAGCTCTTCTGAGTATTTCAAAAGATAGTTTACGCTCATCATTTGATCCTTTCATTCCCAATCAAGGCGAAGCCTTGCATGGAATCAACACGCAGTGTTGGATGGAATCCGCCGTAGGCGGTATGGAATCAATCCGAAGGCAAATGCACGCTGACGCGTGATGCCATACAGTCGCAAAGCGACTGATTCCATACACCCTTGCGGGTGATGCCATGCCAATCCTTCGGATTGGATAAAAATAGCACTTGCAATAGCAAGTGCTATTTTTTGGAGCTGCTAACCAGATTTGAACTGGTGACCTCATCCTTACCAAGGATGCACTCTACCACCTGAGCTATAGCAGCAAATGGCGACCCGGATGGGGCTCGAACCCACGACCTCTAGCGTGACAGGCTAGCGTTCTAACCAACTGAACTACCGGGCCAATGAAGCATTTTTCTTCAAAATGCTTCACTATTATACACAACTCTTTGGTGTTTGTAAAGACATTTTTTCAAAAAAATAGACTTTTTTCAAAAAAAGGTTGACACACGCTGTTCTCTGTGGTATCCTAAATGAGCAAAAAGAAGTAGGATAGATTGTTCTGTTCTCACCCTGCGTTACGAAACAGCAGCGGTTAACATGGTTTCACTTGATATCTTCAGGTGTTTTTATGTTTTGAGGCGAGCAATTTATTTTGCTCGTTTTATTATTTTTTCGGAGGTGTGGAAACATTAACGCTAAAGAAGCAAAAGGATTAAGCATCAACGATGCAATCCGCGAGAAAGAAATCCGTGTTGTAGATTCCGACGGAAGCCAGCTTGGGATTATGTCCTCTGCCGATGCGCTGAAAATTGCCGAGAGCAAAAGCTTGGATTTGGTAATGATTGCGCCCAAGGCTCAACCCCCTGTCTGCAAAATTATCGATTTCGGTAAATATTGCTATGAGCAGGCTAAAAAAGAAAAAGAGGCCAAGAAAAACCAAAATATTGTTTCTGTCAAGGAAATACAGTTGACCCTGAAAATTGATACCCACGATATTCAAACCAAAGCATCTCATGCCAATCGGTTTTTGAAATCCGGCGATAAGGTGAAGGTTGTGGTAAAATTCAAGGGCCGCGAAATGGCTCATACCGAGCTGGGATACGATATCGCAAAGCGTTTTTGTTCCCTGACCGAAGAAAATTGCGTGATCGAAAAGCCCGCCAAATTGGAAGGGCGTAATATGATCATGGTACTGGCGCCAAAGAAAGAAAAAAAATAAGGGAGGCTATAAAATGGCTAAGGTAAAGACCCATAGTGGTGCAAAAAAACGTTTCAAGATTACAAAGGGCGGCAAGATCAAGAGAAGCCACGCTTTCAGATCTCACATCTTGAATAAGAAGACAACCAAGCGTAAGAGAACTTTGCGCAAAGAAGCTTATGTAGATGCAACCAACGTTGCAGGTCTCAAGAAGCTGATCCCCTACAAATAATTTCAAAAAATACGGAGGCTGAAATAAATGGCTAGAATTAAAGGTGCGGTTACTACCCGCAAGAGAAGAAAAAAGATTTTAAAGCTCGCTAAAGGTTTCTACGGCGCAAAGAGCAAGCAGTTCAGAACTGCCAATCAAGCCGTAATGCGTTCTTTGACCAATGCATACATCGGCAGAAAGCAGAAGAAGAGAGATTTCCGTTCCCTCTGGATCACCAGAATCTCCGCTGCTTGCAAGATGAACGATATCAATTATTCTCAGTTCATGCATGGCTTGAAGCTGGCTAAGATCAATCTTAACAGAAAAATGCTGGCTGAAATTGCTGTAACCGATGCAGCTGCTTTCACTGTTTTGGTCAACAATGCAAAGAAAGCTTTGAACAAATAAATTCAATATCAAACAGAGCAGATTTTCTGCTCTGTTTTTCTTATTTACAAAAAACTATTGCATTTTCTTCCGGTTCTCTTTATAATAAAGCAGGTATCCCTTTTATATAATATATGTAGGTTTTTGAAAGATGAGCATTTTGACAGATGAATAGAATCACCAGTTTGCAAAATGAATATATTAAGCAACTTGCAAAGCTCAAGACCCCTTCAGGGCGAAAACTCGCCGGCCAATTTATGGTAGAAGGGAAAAAACTTTGCGAGGAAGCATTGCGCAGCGGGCAAAAAATCGTAAAGTGCTTGGCTGTGGAAAGCGAGGCTGCAAATCCACTATTAGATAAAATAGAGAATGAGAAAATCATTTGTATCAGCGACCACATTGCAAAAAAACTTTCGCAGATGGATACTTGCCCCGGAATCTTTTTCATTCTTGAATTACCAGAAGAAAAATCATTGCAACTTCCCCCTTTCATCCTGGCTTTCGATCACCTTTCTGATCCTGCAAATTTAGGGGCCGTATTGCGCTCCGCAGAAGCCTTTGGCACTGAGCTGATTTATTTGAGCGAAGGATGCGTAGACCTTTATTCCTCAAAAACGCTCCGAGGCGCAATGGGCAGTGCTTTTCGCATCGCAACTCAGCGAGGTGATCTTGCAGAATTTCTAAAAGACCGAAAAGCAGATGGTTATCAAATTTTAGGCGCAGGCTTGGATCGAAATTTCAAAGAACTGCCCGAAATCACCTTTGATCGACCCACAGTTGTAGTAATCGGAAATGAAGCCAACGGGATCAGCCAAGAAATTCTTCAACTATGCGATCATGGCCTTTTTATCCCGATGATGGGTGAAAATGAATCCCTTAATGCAGCAGTTGCTGCTTCCATCATTTTATGGGAGCAATCAAAATGGAAATAAATCATCAGATCCTTTGGCTTTGGATTAAAGAAAGCCTGAATTTCAATAATAAGAAAACCCTGCGATTGATCAATGCCTTCGGAGGCGTAGAGGAAGTATATGAAGCGCAGGATTTTGCAGACTGCCCCTTTATAACTCCCGATGAAGCAAAGCTTTTGCTCAAAAAAGATTTACGTTCTGCTTGGGAGGTCTATGGAGATTGCAATGAAAATAGTATTGGAATCTTCACATTAGACGATCGCCTTTATCCGGAGCTTCTGCGAGAGATTGATAATCCACCCTCTCCCCTCTTTTATAAAGGCCATTTGATCAGTTCTCTTGAAAAGCCCTCTATCACCATTGCAGGTACCAGAAAAAATAATGGTTACGGCGAGAGAATGACCAAAGAGCTGACTACCGCCCTTTCACTTTGCGGCTTTACCATCATTTGCGGTGTGGCCGATGGAATAGATTCTATCGCCTATGAATCGGCCCTGCAAGCAGATGGAAACATCATCCTTGTGCTCCCCTTTGGCCTGCTTTCCAATTCCGGCTGGAAAACCCGCCATTTCAAGGATGTATTGGCGCGGGGCGCCTTAATCAGCGAAATCTACCCGCGCAAATCCTCTCATCGCCACGCCTATCACGAGCGTAATCGCATATTAAGCGGCTTAAGTGATGCAACTTTGATCACCCAAGCGCCTGCCAAGAGCGGCGCGATCATGACTGCTAATTACGCCATCGAGCAAAATCGCGATTTATATGCAGTAATGGCCAATGCCGATATGGAGGAATCCTCCGGCACGAATCAGCTCATCAAAGACGGTTGCTTCCCCGTAACCGAATTTAATGATATATTGCAGCATTTTCTTCCTGAATATGAAGAAGAATTGGATCCTGTATCATGCAAGCAAGAAAAGGTTCTCTCCCTTCAAGAAGAATTGCAAATAGAAAAGTTGGATGAATTCAAAAAGAAGCATCTGAAAAAACTCAACGGTAATGAGCAAAAACTCTTCTCGATCATGGATCTTGAAGAAAAAACTGCCGATACCATTATTGAGCAAGCAGGCTTACCGATCAGCGAAGTCCTGCAGATTCTCACAACGCTGGAATACCAGAGATTGATCGTCTCCTGCCCCGGCGGAAAATTCAAAGTTATCCTATAAGAGAGGTCCCTTATGTCGAATTTATTTATTGTAGAGTCCCCGTCTAAAGCTAAAACCATCGAAAAATATTTAGGAAAAAAATTCAAAGTCATGGCTTCCATGGGCCATATTCGTGATCTGCCCAAAAGCGATTTTGGTATTGATATCGAAAATGATTTCGCCCCTAAATATATCTCCATTCGCGGAAAAAGCGATTTGATCCGCTCCTTAAAAAAAGAAGCGCAAAAGGCCGATATGGTCTATCTCGCTACCGACCCTGATCGCGAAGGAGAGGCCATCTCTTGGCATCTTTCCACCCTTTTAGGGCTGGAGCCGAATCGTTGCAAGCGGGTTGTATTTAATGAGATTACCAAGACCGCTTTGAAATCTGCCGTAGCAGCTCCCACCGATATCAATATGAATCTTGTAAACGCCCAGCAGGCTCGGCGCGTTT
>JAZMZQ010000047.1:0-9282 GCA_045586045.1 Eubacteriales bacterium | reverse complement strand
AACAAATCGAAAAAATCCCGCCATGCCTCAGCATGGCGGGATTTTTATCAATCCGCTTGAACAAAAAATCTGTATCTCAAAACTGCATAAGGCACCTTGAAAAGCGGTAGTTTGGATGCGAGACAAGGCGAAAAGCGCAGGCACCCTTGACGGGTGGCGAGCATTTTCAACACCGTTTTGCGCCAAAATCCCGCTTTATCAAGGCGATCCTTCCTTGCGAAGGGTGCCCCTTGGGGGTGCATTTTTCTATATCAGGGGTGAATTTAATGTTTTTCCAAAATAAGATAGACAGATTTTTTAATCTTCATTATAATTTTTATATATTGTAAGGGAGGGAATCTTATGAAATATCCATATCATTTTATTGCCGCAACCAAAGAATATAATACCCGCGAAAAATATATTCCTCTTTATTATTTTCGCCGTAGTTTCATAGCAAAAGAGGGGCTGATTGCTGCCCGATTAAAGGTAGGGGCTTTGGGCCTTTATGCTCTTTTCCTGAATGGAGAAGAAAAGACAAAAGGCCCTCTTGCTCCTTATCGGGCCAATCCGAATGACTATGTTTATTATGATGAATATGACCTGCCGGTGAAGGAAGGAAAAAATGCCCTTTGCTTCCTTTTGGGCAATGGCCTGCAAAGCTCCATCGAGCGTACTTGGAATTTTACGGAGCTGCCCTGGAGATCGGCGCCTGCGCTTTTTTATTCCTTGGAATTGACCTATGCCGATGGGCAGGTCGAAACCATTGTATCGGATGAGCAGACTTTGGTTTCTCCTTCCCCCATCACCTTTAATGATTTTCATTATGGGGAGTATTATGATGCCCGCTTAGAGCAAAAAGGATGGGATCTGCCCGAATTTGATGATAGCGATTGGAAGCCTGCCATCATGCGGGAAAATCCCAAAGGAGAGCTTCGTTGCTGCGAGGCGGAGCCGATTGCCTATATTGAGGAGAGAAAACCTAAAAAGATCAGCAAACGCAGCAATGGCTGGATCTATGATTTTGGGGTGAATGATTCGGGCCTTTGCCGCCTTTCTATCGATGGAGAGGAAGGGCAAAAGGTGGTTTTGAAGTATTTTGAAACGTTGGTTGATAACAACCCTTACTATCGGAATATCCGCTTTGATTCGAAGGATCGCTTTCAAGAGGATGAATATATCTGTGCAGGCGGGAAGGCGGAGCATACCGCAAGATTTACTTACCATGGATTCCGCTACGTTTATGTAGAGGGGATCACCAAGGAGCAGGCAACAGAGGATCTGCTTACCTATCGGGTGATGCATTCCGATCTGAAAGCGATGGGGCAGTTTAAGTGCGATAACCAAATGATCAATGCCCTTCAAGAGTGTACGCTGCGTTCTGATTATTCCAATTTCTTCTATTTTCCTACCGACTGTCCCCAACGGGAGAAAAACGGCTGGACTGCCGATGCCGCTCTTTCTACAGAGCAGATGCTCTTGAATATGAATCCCGAGAAGAGCTATAAGGAATGGATGCGCAATATCTATAAAGCGATGGATGAGCGGGGAGCGCTGCCCGGCATTGTCCCCACCGGTGGCTGGGGCTTTGATTGGGGCAATGGCCCTGCTTGGGATTGTGTATTGGTTTGGATTCCTTATTTCACCTATCAATATCGGGGAGATCCCTCCATCTTTGAGGGAATCAATGAGCCCATCAAGCGGTATCTTTCCTATTTGGATACCCGCAAGGATGAGCGGGGGCTTTTAGCCATCGGCCTTGGGGATTGGTGCCAGCCGGCAAAAGCTTCCGGCGATCCCGATGTCCCTCTGATTGTTACCGATTCCATCACCGCCTTGGATATTGCCCGCAAAGCCGCCTTTATCTTCAAGGTTTTGGAGGATCAAGAGGGGATTGCTCAAGCAGAAACCTTTGCAGAAAAAATGCTTTCCTCGATCCGCACCCATCTGATTCAAGATGGCATCATGGAGGGGGATACCCAGACCGGTCAGGCGATGGGCCTTTTCTATCATGTGTTTGAAGAGGATCAGGAGGAAGGTGCTTTCCGTCGGCTTTTGGATTTGATTCATAAGGCGGGCGACCATATGGCGACCGGCGTTTTGGGTGGGCGTGTCATCTTCCGTGTTCTTGCCGATCATGGGGAGGCGGATCTTGCCCTTCATATGATCCTGCGCCCTGAATTTCCTTCCTATGGCAACTGGGTGATTCGCGGCGCGACCACCCTTTGGGAGATGTTTACCCAAGAAGGGGGCCAAATTGCTTCCCGCAACCACCATTTCTGGGGCGATATCTCTGCTTGGTTCTATCGTTATTTGGCAGGGATGGAAATCAATCCCGATGGATCGGATATCCAAAAGGTTAATCTCAAGCCGATCTTTGCTTCTGCCGTCAACCATGTAGAGGCGTCTCACAAGCTTCCCTATGGGGAATTGAAGGTGGAATGGGCCCGCAAGGGAGATACCGTTATTTTGGATGTTGAAGCCCCCGCAATGGCGAAGGGTGAAATCATCCTGCCCAATGGCTTTGCCTTCTTGGATGGATCTTCTTCGATGCCTCTCAAGAGCGGCACTTATACCATTAAATAAAAAATGAGGCTGTGGAAATCCACAGCCTCATTTTTATAAAAGTTCCTCGGGAATAGAATCTGCCATCGCTTGGGCACCTTTTCCGGAAGGGTGGAGATGATCGCCGCTATCAAAAAATTGATGGAGCCGCAGGGGATTATCGGGGTCTAATACGGCTAATTCAAAGGGGAGCACTCCTTCAATACCTGCTTGCCGATAGATCCAATAGTTGACTCCCTCGCGAATCTTTTCCTTTTCCTCGTTATAGGTCCGCCAGCCTTCAAAGGGGAGAATGGGGGAGAGGAAGACCTGAATCCCCGCTTTATGGGCGGTGTTGATATAGAATTCCAAGCCCTCAATCAGCTCTTCGGCGGTGGGCTGATCCTTTAAGGGTCGGAAGAGGCCGCCGTTTGGATGGATAATATCATTGATGCCATGGAGGATAAATACTTTCTTCACTCCGGGCAATAAAACTTCTCTCTCAAACCGCTCCAACCCTAAAGGACCGTAGGTACGATAAAGATCGCAAGGATATTCCCGCAGGACACGGCTGCCGCTGATAGCCTTGCGGACAATGGCAACATTGGTCTTGCCAAGGCTGAGCAGGCGGCGGGAGAGGCGATCCGGCCATGTCTGCGCGGTGATGGAATCGCCAAAAGCGATAATGGAATAGCAATCCTCAGGGGAGAGGGCCTCTATTGTATGGATAAAGGGATAGACGGGGCTCTCGTTATAATCGCAAAGGGGCAGATCGGCCTCCATGGTGCAATTGCCGGTGGCTGCCCAGCGCTGAATGAATTCTCCGCCGTTTTGATGGCCGGTCAGCTGATGGGTGAAATCGGCAAAATAGAGGCTCACGGTCAAGGTCTCGCCCGCTTCAAAGGCGAGAGGGATCTCATCGGAGCAGATTTCGCCCCCTGCCGCCATCTTGCCGCTCTTCTCTCCTTGGAAGGTGATGGGCGCAAGGCGTTGGGTATCAATGGTGCTCCCTTCTAAATTTACCGCTACGGACGCAGCAGTGATGATGCTCTCCTCCGCGTTGAAAAGATTAGAAAAACGAAATTTCAGCGCCTGAGCCGGCACGGTCATCAAAATATTAAACCGCACAGTGGTATCCTTCATCCATTCAGCGGCTGATTTGCCTGCTTTCGCAATGGGGCATCCCCATGCGGCGATCCAATGATTGTTCATTTTGGTATAAAACTCCTATCTTGCAATATTTTCTTGATTATTATAGAATGTTAGGGAATAAAAGTCAATGACAGGAGGGGAACGGATGGAATATTTTGTCTATATTCTGCGGTGTGCCGATGGCAGTCTTTATACCGGTATCACCAATGATCTTCTCCACCGTCTGCAGCGGCATAATGCAGGGACAGGCGCAAAGTATACCCGTTCTCGCCGCCCTGTTGCTCTTGTCTTCCAAGAGAGCTGCCCCGATAAAGGCGCTGCTTTGAGGCGGGAGGCGCAGATTAAAAAGCTTTCTCGCGAAGAAAAATTGAAACTAATAAAAAAACTTGCGCAATGCTGAGGCATTACGCAAGTATTTTATTATTGAGGGGGAATCGAGTGATAAGCTTTTACTTCCGCCTGAACTTGGCGATATTCCAGCAATTCACTAACGCTTACAAATTGATACCCCTCCTTCGCCAATTGCTCAAGAGCAAGAGCAAGGCCATCGTAGGAGGATTGATAAATCTCATGCATCAGAATGATAGCACCGTCCGAGACATTTTTCAAAATTTTATTCTTTACCGCCTCGGCGTTTCTTGTCCGCCAGTCTTCCGTATCCAAGCTCCAATGAATGACGGGGCGATTGATGATCGATGTAACCTTCGCATTCGCATTCCCATAAGGGGGGCGTACCAGCTTGGGCTTCTGGCCAATCGCTGATTGAATCGCCTGATCTGCATCGGTTATCTCTTTTTGCACTTCGCTTGATGAGAGAATGTTGAGGTTTTTATGCCGCATGGTATGGCTTGCAATTTCATGGCCTTGGGTATAGGCGTATTTTACACTTTCCTCATAATTGCCCACATTTACCCCCAGCATAAAGAAGGTGCCGCGGCCGTTGTAGCGGGTGAGCAGGTCGGAAAATTGCTTGGTATATTTTCCGGGCCCATCGTCAAAGGTGAGCGCAATCATGGGTTTATGGGGATCCACCTTGCCTGCTCGCTCAATTTCATCCATGGTGAAGGTGCGCTCTTCTTCCGTCCATTTCAAAACCACCTGCTCCTCAGAATAGATAAAGCTCTCAAGATCATCCATAGAAAGCTTGCTGCGATCTAAGAGCAGTTTCAGCTTTTCTTGCTTCTCTGCCCCTAAAAGCGCTTCGAGATCCAATACGGCATTTTTTTCATCGAGATATAGATGCTGAGCCCCTAAAAGAAGCTCCTCCCCTTGGCCATCTTCTTTGTATCGGCCGATCGCGTAGGTGAGGGTCAAAGCGGTATAATCGCTCTTTTTTTGGGCGGTGTAGTCGATGGCAAGGCGGGGGATATCTGCTGTATTTTCAGCGGCAAATTCTGAATACTTTGCTTTGGCTTCTTCTAAAAAGGCGGAAATAATCTTCGCCGTTTCCTTTGCCTTGGTCTTGGGATAACTGATGAAGACACAGCCGCCCTCTTCTAAATATTGATCCCTTTTTTCTTTTCCCCATTCCTTGGTTTTTGAGAAAGTATAGGGATGCTCCTTCATCAGAATCTTGGCAGGGGAGGCTTTAAGAGTGGTCAGCCAGATGCCGAGCCCTAAAACTACCGCCACTGCGAGGATCGATAAAGAGCAGTATATCAAACGTTTCAAAAGGCCACATCCTTTTCAAAAAATTATTTCAGTGTAAAGCTTTCGGTAATGGCAGGGTGATCGGCGTAGCCAACAAACAGATTGAACTCTCCCGGCTCGGAAATAAATTCGCAAGCACCATTCCAGAACCGCAGCATGGGCTCGCATACCTTAAAGGTAACGGTCTTTTTCTCGCCCGGTGCCAGCTCGATCTTTTCAAAGGCGATCAGCTTTTGAATGGGGGGTACTGCAGAAGCATAAAGATCCCGCAGGTATAATTGCACGGTCTCTTTGCCGGTGCAGTTGCCGGTGTTGGCAACCGTAATGCTTACCGTAATGGTATCTTCAGCGGTTATTTCGTTTTTATCCAGAGTCATGCTCTCATAGGTAAAGGTGGTGTAGGAAAGGCCGTGTCCAAAGGGATATAAGGGTAAGTTTCCGCATCCGATATAGTTGGAGGCATAAGCATGATGCACTTCCTCTGCCTTGCCCTTGGGGCGGCCGGTCATGGGATGGTTATAATAGATGGGGCACTGGCCCACTGCCTTGGGGAAGGACATGGTTACCTTGCCGCAGGGATTCGCTTTGCCAAACAGCAAGTTGGCCGCCGCATTTCCACCTTCGGTTCCGGGGAACCATAGGTCTAAAATGGCAGGAGCAGATTTTTCCAGCTCACTCAGTACCAAGGGACGGCCGTTAAAGAGCAGCACAGCCGCATTTTGATTGGCGGCCAATACGGCCTTTGCCAATTCTGTCTGTACGCCGGGCAGGGTAAGGTCGGCGCGGCTGTTGCCCTCGCCGCTGTAGTTCTGGGGCTCGCCCAAGCAAAGGACTACAATCTCCGCGTCCTTGGCGGCCGCCACTGCGGCAGGGATGCCGGAGGTGTCTGTATCGTCCCAAAGATTGCCACAGCCCTTTTCTACCCGAATCTCTGCATGGGGGAGCAGGGCGGCAATGCCTTCCTTCACCGTTACGCAATCTTGGTCTTTGCCGCAGCAGGCCCAAAAGCCTTTAATGGCCTTTTCATCGGCAAAGGGCCCGATCAGGGCAATCTTCTTTACCTTTTCATCAAAGGGGAGGACCCCTTCATTTTTAAGCAATACAGCAGATTGCTCTGCAGCCTTTCGGGCGATGGCGCGATGCTCAGGGGTCAGGCAAACCTGCTGCTCCTTTTCTATAGATGCTCCGTGGTAGGGATCTTCAAAAAGGCCCAGAGCATTTTTGAGCTCCAGAATGCGCAGCACCGATTCATCCAATTGCGCCTCGGTGAAAACGCCCTCATGGATCAGCTCCTTCAGGTGTTGAGCGTAGGAGGTGGATACCATTTCAATGTCGTTGCCGTTTTCAAAGGCCATGCGAGCGGCATCCTTCAGGTTGTCGGTAATGCCGTGCTTAATCAGCTCGCCCACTGCGTTGTAGTCGGTAATTACAACGCCGCTGAAGCCCCATTCCTTGCGCAGCACCTGCTGCATCAGCCAGGGATTTACAGTGGAGGGTACGCCGTTCAAAGAGTTAAAAGAAGGCATCAGCATGGTCGTGCCCGCATCAATGCAAGCTTTGTAGGCAGGCAGATAGCATTCCCGCAGTAATCGTTCGGAGAGTTCTACCGTGTTGTAATCCCTGCCTGCCTCTGCACCGCCGTAAGCGGCAAAATGCTTCACACAGGTGGCAAGGCTTTCCTTATCGGCAAGATCATCTCCTTGGAAGGCTTTGACTTGTGCGGCGCCCATTACACCGTTTAAGTAGGGATCTTCTCCGCAGGTTTCCATTACCCGCCCCCAACGGGCATCCCGTACATAGTCAACCATGGGGGTAAAGGTAACCTGTACTCCGCCGGCGGCAGCTTCCTTGGCTGCCATGCGCGTGCATTCTTTTACCAGCTCCGGATCAAAGGAGCAACCCATTCCCAAGGGAATGGGGAAAATGGTGCGAAATCCGTGGATCACATCCATCATAAAAAGCATGGGGATTTTGTGGGGATCTTTTTCCAGATGCTCTTTTTGCACCTGAATCATCTCGGCAGCGCCTTGGAAATTCAGCGTGCTGCCAATGTATTTTAAGCTTTTCTCTTCGATGCCCATCTTGGAAAGAGGTCCGGTAATCTCTGCCTTTGTTGCGACAAAAAGATTGGTGTTTACCTGCATCAACTGGCCGATCTTTTCATCAATTGTCATCTCGGCAAGAAGCGCTTTCAATGCATTTTTTTCCATGTTGTTTCCTTTCAAAATGTTTTTTTCAATTATATCAAATTCAGCAGTGTTTTGCAAGTGAGCAGGGGAAAGAATCTATTTTTCAAAAAAGGATTGACAAATGAAAAGCCCTTTGCTATAATAATCAAGCATTCCGCAAAATATAATCTCATAAATCCAAAATGGGGGTATAGCTCAGCTGGGAGAGCGCTTGAATGGCATTCAAGAGGTCAGCGGTTCGATCCCGCTTATCTCCACCAAAACAAAAAGGCACACCGAAGGGTGTGCCTTTTTGTTTTGGTGGAGATAAGCATTTGGGTCAGATAACCCGCATTTTCGGCAAGACGCCTTCTTGCCGCGTTCCGCTAAGCGGAACTGCCCCATTGGGGCGAAAAATGCGAGGTTTCACGGAGCGGCATAAGAAAGCCGCGGAGTATCCCGCTTATCCCACTACGCACAACCCCTTTTTGTCTTGGCGCAGAGTTCCCGCTTATCTCCACCACCGGTTCGTCAAGTTTTATTTTTTTGCCCGCTTAATTTGAGTGGGCGTTTTTTTACTTAAAGCCTCCAAAATGAGAAAACCTCGGTAAAAATCAGTCTTTTTCTGTTTTTTACCGAGGTTTTGGTTTAGGATATTTTTTGATTTGTAGTTTGAGGGAGATCGTGATATTTTCCGCAATAGGCGGTGATGGCTTCGCTGACGAATGCGGCGGTGCCGGGAGCGTGTTGGTCGATGTTGGTTTTGAAACGCTCGTCGGCGACATACATTTGGCCGAGACCTGCAAGGATTTCGTTGGTGCAGGTGTAGTAGTTTTCGGTGATGTAATTTTGCAGTTCTTTCACCAGCGCCTGCGCCTCGTCTGAATCGGCCGTATGTCCATCTTTCATACACGCGGCGAATTTGGCGAGGACGGTCATTAGTCCGTCGTTGACTTCTTGCCATTGATCTTTGCTGTAAGTTGCGGTCTTTTCTGCGTGTTCTTTATAGGCGGCCGTTTCGCCCCAACGCCTCTTCGCCTCGGCCTCATACTGGTTGCGAGCGGTTTCATAATCGCTGTTATCAAATGCAGACATTGTAATCTTTCCTTTCTCAGCTCTATCCAAAGCAGTAATAATTCGCTCTAATCGTTCCTTTTTGAGAATTAAGAGTTTTCGCTGCTCGGTGAGTGCTTTTTGCTTATCGTAATCGGGAGATGATAAGATCTCTGCAATGCTTTTTAGTTCGAAATCAAGTTCACGATAAAACAGGATCTCTTGCATACGTTCAAGAGAGATTTCGTCATAAAACCGATAGCCATTTTGCTCGTCAACAAAGGCGGGCTTTAACAAGCCTATTTCATCGTAATAGTGTAGCGTACGGACGCTGACACCTGCGAGTTTTGCGAACTCGTTGATTTGCATTTTCACTTTTATCACCTCACGGAAAGGAGTATACACTATGACGCAACGTGAGAGTCAAGCATTTTATTTCACAATCTCATAGGGCCAGTCGATGATGCCGCCGAATTCTTTGACGTTGGTATAGCCGAGCTTGACCAGCTCCTCGGAGGCGATTTTGCTCCGTCTGCCACTGCGGCAATAGACGAGGATTAGCGCATCCTTATCGGGCAGTTCCTTTTCGGCGCGGTCGGCGATCTCGTATTCGGGGATGAGGATCGCATCCGCAATGTGCCCTTCGGCGAATTCTTCGGTGGTGCGGGCATCGATGATGATATAATCTGTTTCGGTGTCCATCATCGTCTTTGACTGTTCGGGCGTGATTTGCTCA
>JAZMZQ010000046.1:0-2892 GCA_045586045.1 Eubacteriales bacterium | reverse complement strand
CAATACAGCCGTTGGAATAGTTTTCCTTGGAAAAGAATTGGATTTCACCGTCGTGCCATGTCAGCTTATGGGCTGCAATGGTTTGGCGGTAAGCAAGATTCAGAATATCGGCATATTTGGGATTCAGAGCGGAAGCTTTGGCAGTGAGCTCTTCTTCAAAGGCTTCTACGCGCCCTTTGATCTCCTCATATTCATCCAATGCCTTTTGCATAATATCCTGGAAGGTATCGCCGTCCTTGCGCCAATATGCCTCGATATTTTCGCCGAAATATTGAATGGATTTAATATCATCGTAGCCAAAGGCGATCATTTCCTCATGCGTATCCTCTAAGATAATATCAGTCTTACCGAATAAGGTGGGATAATGAGGATAAATGGTATCACTTTGCGCTTCCTTGTAATATTCGGGAGGTGCCATTTGGGGGTTGGGGCCGGGGCCTTGATAATTCATGGTTATCTTAGGAAACTTACTATCCTTATAAAGGCTGCGAATGTGCTTTTCAAGGGATTCGATGGGGGCTGCTACAGTGCTCCAATGGGGTGCGATCAGATGGAGTGTACCCCATTCAATGCGATGATCGTCTCCGGAGCGCTTGAGCATCATATCGGTCCCGCTGCTGCAGGTGATAGAAAGAGCGGTGCGATCGAAGGTTACCGATTGGCTCGGCTCATTTACTGCCATCTCGCAGCTTAAGCCGACAAAAAGCTGAATATCATGGCTTTTCCCATCCAGTGATGTGAGCTTATGATTGAGATAGGTGATCGGTCTGCTGAGCAATTTGAGATCATCCAGCAGTAAGGGGCTCATAAAGGAAAGCTCCAAGCGGATCTTTTCATTCTCAAAGGTATAGGTGGTGGTCATTGCCTTGATGGTTACATCTACCTGCGGAAGAGCGGGAAATTCGGTGGCATAGCGATGATTATCGGGATGTAACTTTCCGATATATTGAAAAAGCTCTCCATCCACTGCAATCGTGCCGGTGATGAATTGGCGTTCGTTGGTCCAATGGCGGGGGACATCATCAGTCAGCCTATCTGCAAAGGACCATACGTTAAACATGGGATCATTGGTGATCAGCGGCACGCAAGGTGCACGCAGTTTTTTATTTTGCATTGTAAAAATCCTCCTTCATTATTTAATTCAATTATATTTATTTTTTTGAGTATTTGCAAGTTTTTTTATGGAAACAATAGAATTGGTATTGATTTTAGTGAGTAAATGTAAACTTGCTATTAAATTTATATAAATCGCTTGACAAGTTATGGAAATATGGTAGAATATGATCAAGAGGTGATCATCGTGAAGAAAAGCGTATATTCATTGGTGTTAATGGATGATGTGGTGAATCAGGTGGATCGTTTGGCTTATGCCATGCATACCAATCGTTCCAATATGGTGAATCAGATTTTGGCCGAATATTGCTCAATGCTGACTCCCGAAAAGCGGATGCGCAGCACCTTGGAGCAACTGGCGCAGCTGCTGGGGGAGGTGGGCTTTCAATCCTTGGCTCAACCTACCGGAAGTATGCTGATGGTAAGAAGTGCCCTCAATTATAAATATAACCCATCGGTGCGTTATCGCGTGGAGCTGTTTCGAAAATTAGAGCCGGAGTTCGGCCAATTGCAGGTGCAGCTTCGGACCCAAAATCAAGAGTTGATATATTATGTAAATGAATTCATGAAGTTTTGGGCGAAGTTAGAGGAAAAATACTTAAATCATCCTCGGTTGGTGGTTGAGAATGGTAGATTTTATCGAAACTTAAGATATGATCCCCAATTTCGCGATCAATCGGAATTAATGGGTGAATCAATAAAAGATTATGTAAACCACTTTGACCGCGCATTGAAGTATTATTTTGAATATTTGGATCGCCCTGCTTTTGCGGCAGGGCTGATTGAAAAGGTGATGCGGGAATATATTGCCCGCGGAAAGGGAGTGCTGTAGAATGAAAGCAGATCAATTTACTCAAAAAAGCCTTGAGGCAATGCAGAAAGCAGAGCAATCAGCGGCAATACGGAAGAATCCTGCAGTGGAGCAGCTTCATCTTCTTGAAGGATTGCTCAAGCAGGAAAATGGCTTTGTTGGCGGAATAATGAAAAAAATGGGAGTTCAAGGGCTGGATGCGGATTGCGAGAAGGCTCTTGAGCAGCTTCCTACCCTTAGCGCTGTAGGACAGTTATACTGCAGTAAAGAACTTAATGATGCGCTCTCCTCGGCCGCCAAGCAAGCCGAGCAGATGGGGGATCGCTTTATTTCGGTGGAGCATCTGATGTATGGCTTAATCGATTGTAAGGATGCTGCTTTGAAGAAGCTCTTTGCAGATCATAATATACAGAAAAAGACCTTCCTTGCCGCTTTGAAGGAGCTTCGGGGGAATACGCAGGTCAATAGCCAAAATCCGGAAGATACCTATGATGTGTTAAATAAATATGGCAGGGATTTGGTAGAAATGGCGCGGGAGCAGAAGCTGGATCCCGTGATTGGCAGAGATGAGGAAATCCGCAATGTGATTCGTATACTTTCACGAAAGACAAAGAATAATCCTGTATTGATCGGTGAGCCCGGTGTGGGGAAAACGGCCATTGCAGAAGGGCTGGCTTTGCGGATTGTTCGAGGCGATGTGCCGGAAAATCTAAAGGATCGCAAATTATTCTCCTTGGATATGGGCGCTTTGATTTCGGGCGCAAAATACCGAGGGGAATTTGAAGAACGCTTAAAGGCGGTTTTGGAAGAGGTTCGTAAAAGTGAAGGGGAGATCATTCTTTTTATCGATGAGCTGCATACCATTGTAGGCGCAGGGAAGACAGAAGGCTCCATGGATGCAGGTAATCTTTTGAAACCCATGCTGGCCAGAGGAGAGCTTCATTGCGTAGGCGCTACCACCTTGAATG
>JAZMZQ010000045.1:0-1975 GCA_045586045.1 Eubacteriales bacterium | reverse complement strand
CTCCTTATATTCATCCTTCCATTTTTCGATCTGATTGACGCAGCGGCGGGGATATTCATCCAAAGGAATATTGTAGCGTTCGATCAATTCGGGATATTTGCTCTTGATATAGAACATATTGTACTCCGCATTGTGCTCGCTGGATTCGGTGCAGTAGTAGCCGAAATGGTTGATGTAGTCCAAGCGGACTTTATCTTTGCAATCGGGATCTGCCATTAATTCGGGTATTTTTGCTTTGATGGCAGGGTAGAGGTCGTTGCCGTCCTTATCCTTAAGCTCCAAAAGCCAACCCATGTGATTAATGCCGGCGATCAGCTCTTTTCTGCCCTCCAGCTTATCTTCCATGCCGCATTTTTTCAAAAGTCCCTCGGAGCAAACTTGCACACTATGGCAAAGGCCGATGGTATCAATGCCGGTGTAGCGTTGCATATAACCGCTCAGCATGGCCATGGGGTTGGTATAGTTGAGGAAGAGTGCATCGGGGCATACCTCCTCCATATCCTTGGCAAAATCAGCCATGACAGGAATGGTTCTCAAAGCCCGCATAATTCCGCCGATTCCGAGGGTATCGGCAATGGTCTGGCGCAGGCCGTATTTTTTGGGCACTTCAAAATCAATGATGGTGCAGGGATCGTAAAGACCGACCTGAATGGCGTTTACCACAAAGTTTGCGCCTCTCAAGGCATCCTTTCTCTGCTCCACGCCGAGGTAACATTCGATCTTGCCATAGCCGCCCATGGTCTTTTGCATCGCTTTAAGAATGGTCTCACTTTCTTTGAGCCGCTCCCCGTCGATGTCATAAAGAGCAAAGACACTGTCTCTCAAATGCTCGCTGCACATGCAATCGCCGATTACATTGCGGGCAAATACGGTGCTTCCTGCACCCATAAAGGTGATTTTAATCATTTGGAACCTCCTTGAATTTGTTTATTTGTAATTATTCTAACAAAAAATAACCCAAAAAAGAATTGATTTTTGTTGTAAAAACTTGTTATAATGTGAGATAAGAAAGGAGCTGAACATATTGCAAAATAATGTTATCGTCATGGATTGCGGCTATCGTTCTATGAGCCCGATGCAATTTGGCTGGGAGGCGTGTACGCCTTCTCATTCCTATGGTCCGGCTGTCCGATCTCATTGGTTGCTTCATTATATCGTAAGAGGGAAAGGCCGATTCCATCGGGAAGGGAAGGGTTATGAACTGAGTGCAGGGGATCTTTTTATTATTGAGCCCGGAATGGAGACCTATTATGAAGCGGATTCTTTGCAGCCTTGGGAATATATCTGGATCGGCTTTACGGCAGAGGATGAGATGCCCGCTTGCTTCAATCAAGCGGTGATTTCTTGCGTGGAGGCGGGAAAAGTCTTTTTGGAAATGAAGCGCTGCGGAGAGCGGGAAACCGGCCGCTCTGCCTTTCTGGCCGCAAGGCTTTGGGATCTGGTGGCGCTGCTGCAGGAGCAGGGGAGAGGCCCTTGGGGCTATGCAGAGCAAGCAATTCAATGTATGCAAGCGGAATATCCCAATGGAATCACTGTCTCGGAGATTGCTGCCCGCTTAAATCTGGATCGCAGCTATTTCTCCAATTATTTCAAAAAGGAAACCGGCCGCTCTCCGCAGCAATATCTGAGCGATCTTCGGATGGAGCGCGCTGCGGTTCTTTTGAGAAAAGAAAGGCTGCGCCCCACCGTTGTAGCAGCCTCTACAGGCTTTTCCGATCTTTTTACCTTTTCGAAAGCCTTCAAAAAGTATTTCGGGGTATCTCCGCGAGAATATCAGAATAAGCAAACATGAGTAATCCGAACCTGATTTTAAGGGGCGGATTATTCGTGTTTGCTGTGTTAAAATACTCGTTAATCCGGTAGGATTAACTGCGTTTTATGCCTTGCAAACCCAAAAATCCGCTCCCTTAAAATTCTTCGACCTTAAAATGAGCAGAATTTCAGATGATTTTTGGTGCAGAGAAGTTTGTAAGGC
>JAZMZQ010000044.1:0-4962 GCA_045586045.1 Eubacteriales bacterium | reverse complement strand
CCTGTAAGAATATCATGGAAATGAGTCAGCAATGTATTTTGCCATACACGCTCAAATCCCTTACTATTATAATCAAAACCAAATTGATCGGATGCGAATGCAGAAAGTTGCTCAGCATTGCAAAGAGCATGCTCTGTGCGCCGATTTCCGCGTTTGATGCGGCTTTGCGTTGTATAGCAACCGGTAAAGACATTATTGAGTTCATAATCAACAACGGGCATCTTCTCTCGCACCGTTTCAGCTGCAGCAAAATAATCGCGAATACACCCAAATTCCAAGATCGGGAAGATTGGCCACTCTTGCATCTCCAGCGCGCGATTGAGATCTCTTCTGGTGGGGCCGCCACCGTGATCACCCACTCCATATACATGGAGGCCTACCCGAAGGCCTGCGCAGCGATTCGCGATTCGCGGCAAACCGATTCCAACTTCCGGAGTGATGCCGCTATTATACCAATAAGGCTCCTTATAGTTCAATAATTCTACACCGTTAGGTGCCTTCCAACGATAAAGGGTGATATCATCCTTTAAGCCGCGGCAATGGTATTGATAGCAAACGCCACCTAATTGATCGGTGATCGGTACATATGCGCTGTGCCCAAAGGTATCGGGAAGAAAATCAATTTTAAGAGTAGAGGGATCAATCCCCCAATGCTCCTCCAGATATTTTTTGGTATAGAGTATATGATTCATCAAGGATTCAAGAGAGGGCATATTTTTATCTGTCTCAACCCAATTGGTAGCAGTAACCTCCCAACGCCCCTCATCAATTCTTTTTTGAATCATCGGCTTTAATTCCGGCGCATAATCCTCGATGATTTTATAGGTGGAAGCCTGAGATTGAGAAAAGCAAAACTTTGGATATTCATCCATCAATTTCAAGACAGTCTTAAAAGTTGCGATGGTAATTGCAACCGTCTCATCCCAGCCCCATTGCCAGTTCATATCGATATGAGCATGGCCCGCCATGATCACGCGATATGATTTGGCCTCATCCTTCAAAGGCAGAAGAAGATTTTCCGCTTCTCTGCATGCACCATCGGTAAGAACACCGTCCGTTGCATAAGCATTCTCCAATGATGTAAGCGCTTTTTCAATAGGAGCGGCATCAATGCTGCTATGACGATGCATCTGCAAAGAAAAATCAAGCTCTGCTAAAATGCGGCGATGCCAAGGATTGACAGGCGTATAATGCTCCTGCTCAATCTTAGGCAAGGTCTGCGTAACACTATGGCATTTGATTTCTTTCGCGCCTTCAATCATGCGATGAATTGCGCGAAACCGTTTATCCAAGGAATTAGACAATTAAATCCCCCCTTTTTTAAGAGATTATAACATATCAATATTTTCGATTCAAGAATTGTCGTTTGTAAATCCCTATACTTATAGTAGAACCATCTTATTCTGCTCCAAATTCCATTAAATGCAATTGAAGAAGAGCTGGATCTTGAATTCTTTTAGTTACTTCCTTCGCTTGCGCCTCTAAAAAACTTTCGTTTGAAGTGGAGAAGCCTCTGCGAAGAAGTTCGATTGAAATTCTTTTGGCAATTGCTTCGATCTGATCGATCAAATGAGATCCGATGGGCTCCATTGTTAGCGCTTCAATATCATGAGCAACTCCTGCCAAAAACGGAAGCTCCTTAGCTGCACGAAAACGCCATTTATAATATGGCGTATAGCGGCCGTTCAAAATAAATAATACATGAAGGGAATGATTTATAAATTCATAAAGTGCTAAAGCGGCAGCGGAATTCTCTTGGCGTTTAAGAGAACGCGGAAAATTATATTGACCCGATTGCGCCATCAAAGCAAGGTGCCCTGCAAGTTTTTTGAGAGCAACATCCTGAGGAAAGCCCTCAGATAATTTTCTTCTGATTGCAGAAAAGGCGCCTAAATCATCGCGAAATATTGCACCGTTTACCGCAGTCGCCAAAGCATATTCCGGTATATTCATCCATTCCTCATTAGATGAAGGTGCGGATGAATGGCCGATTAATTGCCGATAAAATTGATCAATGGTAAAGACACCGCAACGATCATGCGGAAACGCCCCTGCTTCAATCGCAATATGGCGATAAGCTTCTTCGAGGGCTCTGCCGATTTTTTGATCATCTTCCCTTGTGATCCAAAGGAAAAGCCGTTTTCCAAAATCATGATCTTTGGAAATGGCATCATCATATCCAAAGCATTCAGAGCCTTGCCCCACCAAGCCGACCGCAATTCTTTGCTCATATTCGGAATACTCTGCATGGAGCATCGGCGCTATGGAGGTTTTATAAAATTTTTCGGAAATTTCAATTCCCTTCATAAATATGATCTGCCCTTTCATTCAGTTGACGTTCCACCTGAAACCAACCAAAATGGCCGAATGTCGGCGCGCATTTACGGCATACGAAAGCATAATAGCCATTGCGTGGAAGAGAGGAATCATTCAGATAATAAAGCGCCTGCTCCAAGGATTGATCAATTAAATGATCGCTATCACCAATCCTCTCAAATAGCTCTGCAATATTCATTAAGGTTACCGCAACCTCTAAATACCCGTTTTCCACGCAGGACATTACATCAATGGCCTCTTGATAACGATCGATCGCATCATCATAACGCCCAACATCCACCAAAGCCAATGCATAGTTATTATAAAATCCACCCCATAGCTTATCATCTTTCGGCAGATTATGCTCAAAGCATTGATATGCTTTTTCATAATAAGGGATTGATTCTTTTGGTTGACCAAAGCATTTCAAGGTGGTGGCACCGTTGAGATAAATTGTGCCGGCGGTGGTGCCGGAAATATTTAAGATTTCGATCAAATCAAAGCATCGCCATACTGCTGATAGGCCGCCCTCTTTATCATTAATACGCCGGCTAAACCCAAGAAGCTCATTAAGAATTTCCAGCTCTCCTTTGAGATCGTTGATATTGCGGGATTCGTCCTTCCAATATAAAAGCAGACGATGAGCGCTTGCATAATCTTCGCGATTGAGATACATATCCAGCTTACCAATGATCGATTGTATGGGGATTCTATGATTTTCCATTATTTATGCTTCCCTTTTTTACGAAGAAGATCTAATATAACGTCCGGATTATTGCAGGTAATAAGAGTGGCTCCGCGATCAATAGCCATATCCACTGTTGCCTCATCTTTAACGGCAGCGCCTGCACAAGGCTCAACACCCAATGACGCGCAATGATCGAATTCTTCTTTCGACGCCATATTAATCGGATTCCAAAAACTGCGAAACATACAGCAGCAATAAGCATATTCAAAGGGATCGCGAGTCAATTCGCTCAAATGGGCCACAGGGTAATAGATATGCTGGCGGTATTTCTTTCCATAGTGGTCGTTGATATATTCATGAAGCTTTCCGCTGAACGTGTTGATGATGACGCGATCTGAAAATCCGTAATCATCAATGATTTTCAACACTCGATCGCAGACCTCATATGCAATCTCTTTTTTTCCATCAACATTCTCTTTTCTGTAGTTTAACGGATATTCCTTCAACTCAATATCAAGGGTCATTGTCGGATGATCTTTAATCAATTCCATGAATTCAATCAAAGTGGGAATCTTTGCGCCTTTGAATTGCTCTCCCGCCTTAATTCCCGCATCAAGCTCCCTTAATTCGCATAAAGTAAAATCTTTTACTAAACCATGACCATTGGTTGTTCTATCGACCATAGCGTCGTGAATCAATACAAGCTCTCCGTCTTTGGTGATCCGCACATCTGTTTCAAGCTGATCAACACCTAAATCGATTGCTTTTTGGAAAGCAATCATCGTATCTTCGGGATACTTATCCGACCAGCCTCTATGGGCTGCTACATAAATGTTTTCTTTGCTTTGATTCCAATAATTCATTTGATCGACTCCTTCAGTTAATCTTCAAAAAGCGGTGTTGAAAAATAACGCTCTGCGGTATCCGGCAATATGGTAACAACCGTCTTCCCTTTCCCGAGTTTTTTGGCAAGTCGAAGCGCAGCTGCTACGTTTGTACCGCTGCTGATGCCACACATAATTCCTTCCTTGCGAGCAAGGTCCTTAGATGCTTGCAAAGCCTCTTCATCTTTAACAATACAAACATCATCATAAATATCCTGATTTAGAATCTCGGGAATAACTCCATCTCCGATTCCCATCTGCACATGGGTTCCGATAGAACCACCGGATAGAATTGCAGCATTTTCAGGCTCTACTGCCCATATGGTCATATCCGGATTTTCTGCTTTCAAAGTTTCACCAATGCCGGTGATCGTACCGCCGGTGCCGATTCCTGAACAAAATCCATGAATCGGGCCGTTTACTTGCGTCAGGATTTCCTTTCCTGTTCCGGAGCGTTGGATTGCTGGGTTGGCAGGATTTTCAAATTGCTGGGGCACGAATACATTCGGATCCTCCTGCTTCATCTTTAGGGCTAATTCCACGCACTTTTCAATGCAGAGGCCGATATTGCCATCGTCATGGACCAAAATCACCTCAGCACCATAATGACGCACCAATTTTCTGCGCTCTTCGCTGACAGAATCCGGCATAATGATCTTTACTTGATATCCGCGCACCGCGCCCACCAAAGCAAGGCCGATTCCTTGATTCCCGCTTGTAGGCTCGACAATAATGGTATTGGCATGTAGCAAGCCTTTTTTTTCAGCGTCCAAAACCATATTAAATGCAGTGCGGGTCTTGATAGAACCGCCTACATTCAAACCTTCAAATTTCACTAAGATCTCCGCATCATCAGGACCTGTCATATGCTGAAGACGGATAATCGGGGTGTTGCCCATTGCCTCTAAAATATTATTGCAAATCATCGGTATGTATTTATTCTCCTATATTTTTATTTAATAATTATAACATGAGTAAACTAATATTTCAATATAATAGGGAGCCACTTTGAAATAAAAAAATAACGAAGCATGATTGCTTCGTTATTTTTGGTGCCGGTGGCCGGACTCGAAC
>JAZMZQ010000043.1:0-1550 GCA_045586045.1 Eubacteriales bacterium | reverse complement strand
TTACCATTAGGTTTGACGCACGGTAGAGAGCAGATCGGCGGAAAGCAGAAAATTTTAATCAAAAATCCGCATGATGATGCGGATTTTTTCCTTATAATAGGAAAGCAAGGAAAAAAGAGTAGTTTTTTCCCTTGCTGATTTATAGAATCGGCAGAATTCTTTTATTCTCTTATTTTCTGCGGTCTGTGCCTTTTTTGACAGTCTGGAAAAGGATGCGTTGCGAGCAACGCATCCTTTTTATTTATTTAATCGATTCGTTCTTTACCCCAGAAGAAGAGGGCAACCGTGCCAGGGCCGGTATGGCTGCCGATGGTGGTGCCGATATCGTAGATCTCCGTCTTGCCCTTGAGGTTGGGGAATTTTTCTTCGACCAGCGCAGCAACCTCCTTGGCATCCTCCATGCAAGCAGAGTTGCAAAGGTAGCAGCGCCCGTTATAATCAAGGCCGCCCTCTGCATTTTCGATCATTTGATCTACAATGGCTTTGATGACCGCCTTTTTGCCGCGGATCTTCTTGCGGGGGATCAGCTTTCCTTCGTGGCTTACATTCAGCAGGGGGCAAATATTCAATACAGTGCCGACCCAGCCGGAAACCTTGGATACTCTACCGCCTTTTACAAAGAAGGTGAGATCGGTGGTAAAGAACCAATGGTGAACCTTGCGCTTATTGGCCTCTGCCCATTGATAAACTGCATCAATATCCTTGCCCTCATCCCGTTGATCGGCAAGAGTCTCTACAAATAAGCCAAAACCGGAGGATGCGGCTAAGGAATCCACAATATAAAGCTTCCGATCGGGGAATTCTTCCCGCAGCTGCTCTCCTGCAATACGGGCAGAATTCGCAGAGCCGGAAATGCCGGAAGAGAGGCAAAGGTGCAAGACATCCTTGCCCGCTTCTAAAAATTTACGGAAATAATTGGTATATTCATCCACATTAACCTGAGAGGTGCGGGTCTCGGCGCCGTCTACCATCTTTTGATAAAATTCTGCAAAAGGAATGGTCTGCCCCAGATCATCAGGGTATTGCACCCCATCCAGCTCATAATGGAAGCAGATATATTCAATGTTACGCTCTTTGAACCGCTCGGCAGAAAGATCGGCGGTGGAGCAGCAGCTAATAATGTAGTCAGACATAAGGGACCTCCCATGTTTTTTTATCCATTATAATCATTACCCATCATTATTACAATAAAATGAAAGGGAATTTAATTTAGATTTAATAAAAGGGCGGCAAACTTTTGCCGCCCTCAGACTGTCAAAAAAGGCACAGACCGCAGAAAATAAGAGAATAAAAGAATTCTGCCGATTCTATAAATCAGCAAGGGAAAAAAACCTACTCTTTTTTCCTTGCTTTCTTATTATAAGGAAAAAATCCGCATCATCATGTGGATTTTTGATTAAAATTTTCTGCTTTCCGCCGATCTGCTCTCTGCCGTACCTGTGTACGCCGACGAGAACAGATCGACGAAATCTGCACTCTTTTTTGAGAGTCTCCCAGCGTGTCAAAAACCTCCGCAGGAGTTTTTTGACACGCTGAGGGCGGCAAACATT
>JAZMZQ010000042.1:0-3529 GCA_045586045.1 Eubacteriales bacterium | reverse complement strand
AAGAAAAGCCTTGAAAATGCTTGCATTTTCAAGGCTTTTCTGTTGATTAAAGGAAATCTCTTAGAGATCATTCTGCATGACATCCTCAATGGTCTCTCTTTTTACAACCAATCGATGGGTTCCGCCCTTCAGCATGACAATCGGAAGCCGAGGAATTCGATTATAATTGGAAGCCATGGAGAAATTATAAGCGCCGGTAGTCAATACCGCAATCGGATCTCCGCGCTTGAGAGAGGCGGGAAGGGTGATATTTTCTTGAATAATATCGCCGCTTTCGCAACAACGCCCGACCAAGGAGCAGGGAAAATTACATTCTTCCTTCATGCGATCGGGGGCTACTACCGTATATTCAGAGCCATAGAGGGCATAGCGGGGATTATCGCTCATGCCGCCGTCGACAGAGATATAGTTTTTATAGCCGGGGATCTTTTTGATGGTGCCGATGGTATAAAGGGTCATTCCCGAATCCGCCACAATGCTGCGGCCCGGCTCCAGCCGAATGGCAGGCATCGGCAGATTCAAGGCTGCCGCTTGGCTCTTGACCGCTTTTGCCACTTCTGCAATGTTGGCAGCAATATCCAGCTCAGGATCGGTTTCCAAATAGCGCACTCCATAGCCGCCGCCAAGATCCAGCTCCTTTGCAGTATATCCGTATTTTTCGCGGATTTTGCCGATAAATTCCATCATAATCTCGGAGGAGCGAATAAAGGTATCGGAATCGAATACCTGAGAGCCCACATGGCAATGGAAGCCCCGCAGATCAATATGGGAGAGGGAGAGCGCAAGGGCGGTAATGGCTTCGGCCTGCCCCGTCTCGATGGCAGAGCCGAATTTGGAATCTACTTTACCGGTATTGACCGCTTCATAAGTATGGGTGTCAATGCCGGGGGTCAGCCGCAGAAGGATCTTTTGACGGTGATTCTTTTTTGCGGCAATATCCTCAATGGCATAAAGCTCATCCTCATTGTCGACGACAAAGTAGCCCACGCCCTTTTCAATGGCATAAGCAATATCTGCATCGGTTTTATTATTGCTATGGAAATAGGCCTGCTCCAAGGGGAAGCCCGCTTCATAGGCGGTAATGATTTCTCCGCAGGAGACAACGTCAATGCCCATCTGCTCTTCCTTCATGATGCGGTAGATCTCCTTGAAAGAGGCCGCCTTGCTGGCATAAAGAGGCAGAGCATCCTGCCCGAAATATTCTTTCATTGCCTCCCGATAGGTGCGGCAACGCTCGCGAATGAGATCCTCATCCATCAGATAGAGAGGAGAGCCGTATGTTCTTAAAAGAGAGACGGTATCCTGCCCTGCAAACAGGAGGATACCGCGCTCGTCAACAGTAAGGTTTTTACAAATCATATTTATTATCCTTTACGGGGATCAAATGCTTTATAAAGGGCGTTCATGGCAGGCAGATAATCCTCTGCGCTGATGCCCACAATGATATTCAGCTCGCTGGAGCCCTGATCGATCATGCGGATATTGATTTTCTCCTTGGCCAAAGTATCAAAAACCTTAGCGGCCACACCGGGAGAGCTGATCATACCGCGGCCAACCACTGCCAGCAGCGCCAAATTATCATATACGCGAATGGTATCGGGGCGTACCGACCGCATCAGATCGGCGACCACCAGATCCTTCTTGCCTTCCAGCTCTTTATTGCTCAGCACAACGGTGATGGTGTCGATACCGGAGGGAAGATGCTCAAAATTGATACCTCTGCGCTCGATGGTTTCCAAAACTCTGCGGCCGTAGCCCAGCTCCGAGTTCATCATATCCCGCTCGATATAGATGGCAGTGAAGCCCGTCTTTCCGGCAATGCCGGTTACGACGCGATCTCCGCTCATCCCGTCTGCATGGGGGACAATCATGGTGCCGATATCATCCGGTGCATTGGTATTGCGGATATTGATGGGGATTCCGCTGCGGCGCACGGGGAATACCGCATCTTCATGGAGCACCGTTGCGCCCATGTAAGAAAGCTCTCTGAGCTCGCGATAGGTAATGATATCGATGGGAGCAGGATTCTCAACAATGCGGGGATCTGCCATCAGCATACCGGAAACATCGGTCCAGTTTTCATAGAGATCTGCTTCCAATGCTTCTGCCAAAATAGAGCCGGTAATATCCGAGCCGCCGCGGGAGAAGGTCTTGATCGATCCATCGGGCATAGCGCCATAGAAACCGGGTACTACAGCCCGAGGCACCATGGCCAAAAGATTCTCCAATACGGTATTGGTCTTATGGCTATCCAGCTTTCCGTCTTTGGTAAAGAAGATGCAGCGCTCTGCGTCGATGAATTCTATTCCCAGATAATTTGCAAGGATCATGGAATTGAAATATTCGCCGCGGCTTGCTACGTAATCAACAGTAGCCCCTGCTCCGATGGCTTCATATACCGTATTAAGCTCTTCTTCGATGGAAAGGGAGAGCCCTAAATCCTGAATGATCCCGCGGAAACGATTGGCGATCTGCTCAAAGGTTTCTTTAAAGGGATTGCGATCGGTAGCGAGGGCATGGCAACGCAGCAAAAGATCGGTTACCTTCTCATCCTCATAATGGCGCTTACCGGGCGCACTTGCGACCACATAGCGGCGCTCAGGCTCTGCATTGATAATGGCGGCCACTTTGCGGAATTGATCCGCATCAGCAAGGGAGCTGCCGCCAAACTTTACTACTTTCAACATAACAATTCTAATCCTCGTCTAACTTAAAATTTAATCATATCCTGCATCTTATAAAGACCTGCAGGTTGCTTGCAAAGAAATTCTGCTGCCGCAATGGCGCCTTCTGCAAAAAGGGCGCGATCGTGGGCTTCGTGCTTTAAGGTGATGGTCTCGGCATCGGTGCCGACCAATACCTCGTGGGTGCCCACAATATTCCCCATGCGGATGGCATGGATTCCGATTTCCTCATCGGCTCTCTTTCCATGGCCGCCTCGCCCGCAAAGGAAGGTTGCTTTCTTGAGAATTTCGCGGATTCCTTCTGCAATCATCAAGGCTGTCCCGCTGGGGGCATCCAATTTGCGATTATGATGGGTTTCCACAATCTCGATATTTGCATGGGGATAAAGAGCAGCCGTCTTTTTGGCAAGCTCTGCCAAAAGGGCAACGCCCATCGACATATTGGCGGAGAAGAATACAGGGATTTCCTTGGCGGCTTCCGTAATCAGCTTTTTCTCGCTATCGGTATGGCCGGTGGTGGAAAGCACGACCGGAAGATGCGCTTTTTTTGCATAATCCAAAAGGCTTTTGGTGGCAGAATGATGGGAAAAATCAATGATGCAATCTGCCCCTTCGGGGACATCGGCAGGGGATTGATAGCAAGGGAAGCCGCTTTGGTTTCCGCCAAGGTCTACGCCTGCATGCAAGGAGGCGCCGCGAAAGCCTTCTTCCGCCAAGCGGATCACCTGCTGCCCCATACGGCCGCAGGCGCCGAATACAATGATTCTCATATTTGAATTCCTTCCGCTCTCATCAGAGCATAGAGATTTTGCTTGTTGGCCTCCTCCATGGGAGTAAGAGGCAGC
>JAZMZQ010000041.1:0-12809 GCA_045586045.1 Eubacteriales bacterium | reverse complement strand
CTGCACAAAATGAAGATTTTGTGCAGTTGGGGGGGAGAGAAATTAGATAAATTGCCTTGAAAACCAAGAAACGGCGCTGATTGCGCCGTTTCTTGGTTTATTTGATTGCATCGTAGAATTTACGTATATTCTCAAAAATATAAGTTGGCTTTTTGCCATCAAAGTTTTCTACATCTTCCATTGTGGATTCACCGCTCAGCATCAACGCAGTATCAATACCTGCATTGCTTCCGCTTGCGATATCGGTATATAAACGATCACCTAATATAATGGCTTCTTCTTTCTTAAAACCGTTTTGCTCGATTGCAAGCTCAATCATAGTGGGTTCCGGCTTGCCGATAAATTTAGGCTTACGCTTTGTTGCATTATAAAGCATTGATGCAACAGAGCCGCAATCAGGGACAGATCCATACCATGTGGGACATACCCAATCGGGGTTGGTTGCAATATAATCAACACCACGATTGAGCAATATGCAGGCATCTTCCAGTTTTTGGAATGTAAGCTCTGTATCAAATCCCATAACTAAGCATGCAATATCATCGCTGAGTTTATCGGTGATTTTAAGGCCGAATTGATTTAATTCATCTTTTAATGCTTTTGTCCCGAATACATATAAAAGATCATCCGGATGGGTTTTCTTTAAGTACAGCGCTGTCGCTTGCGCGGAGGTTGTGAATTCATCCTTTTCGGCTTTAATTCCCATGGAACCTAACTTTTCAATGTATTTTACAACGCTTTTTGAGCTATTATTGGTCAAATACATTGCTTTCCCGCCAATATTCTTTACATGCTCTAAAAAATCCAGTGTTCCATCAAAAAGATCGTTGTCTAAATAGATGGTTCCGTCCATATCTAATAAAAATAGTCTTTTATCCTTTAAGCTCATTGGTCATCTCTCCCCTTTTTGCTACTGCAACTGCAACTGAAAAAGCCTTCTAAATTTAATTTATAATGGCCATCGTCTTTTGAAAAACCCACATATGAAGCCAATTTTTCATATTTTAATGGCAAGTAAACAACCTTTACACCTTGAATGTCCATGATATTGAGAATTGCACGGCATAATCCATCCAAAAGCAGAATATCACCCTCAAATCCATCGATTCCATAGATCGTTCCCTCGCTGTTTTCATAGGAAAAGATAGCAGAATGGAGGACATTTTCCCCTTCTAATGTTGCGATAACGCGATAGTTTTCTTGATAATCAATGCCATGATTTGCGCAAATTTTCTTTGCAATGGCAAGATCTTCTACTTTTCTGATTTCAATCATTTTTGAATTCCTTTTTGTTTTTTTATATCTTATCAATTTTTTATAAAAAAGTCAACTGACAAGCGGATAATTGCATAGGATTCTTTAAGGAGTTGATAATATGCTGATCCCATTCGAAAATTTTTGGAATCAAACATTATTTTTGATGCTTTATCTATCGGGCGGCGCCAATTTTCCCAAACCGCTCAGTTTGGACGAAGAAAACCATTATCTTGAGCTTTATCAGCAAGGAGATATTGAAGCAAGAAACATTTTAATCGAGAGAAATTTAAGATTGGTAGCTCATATTATTAAAAAGTATTATGCAACAAGTAAAGATCAGGATGATCTTATTTCAATCGGTACAATCGGTTTAATTAAAGGCGTTACAACCTTTAAGCCAAGCAAAGGCACACGTCTTGCTACCTATGCTTCCAGATGCATTGAAAATGAGATATTGATGTATTTTCGTAATCAAAGGAAACGGCAAAATGATGTAAATATCAGCGATCCCATTGATACGGATGGTGAAGGCAACTCTCTTACTTTTATGGATGTTGTCTATGAAGATGAAAATTTTGCGGAAAAATTGGATTTGAAAATCAATTGCCGCAAACTCTATCAGTATATTGAAGAAATACCTGAACGGGAAAAAAGAATTTTAACGATGCGGTATGGACTTTATAATACCATTCCGATGACTCAAAAAAAGGTTGCTGAAAAGCTTGGAATTTCCAGAAGCTATGTATCTCGTATCGAGACTAAGGCGATCAAACGATTAAAAGAACGATATCACTAAATAAATGTAGACGGCCACATAATCTGTGGCCGTCTTTAATTAATCACAGATTATTGTGCCGCCTGTAAGCTGAAAACTGGACAAAATCTGCAATTCAATATGATGCTCTGCTGCTAATTCAACGCTGCGACGTTGCAAGACCTCTGACCCTTGATCACATAGATTCAGCATATCGTCATATGAAATACGATCTAATTTTTTTGCATTTGGATTTTTTCTCGGATCATGGGTATAGATCCCATCCACATCTTTATATATTCTGCAACTATCAGCATGAAGTGCAGCTGCAAGGGCAACTGCAGTTGTATCGGAACCTCCGCGGCCGAGTGTTACTGTATCTCCTGCTCGATTGATTCCTTGAAATCCCGCTACAACCACGGTAACTCCACGATCTAAATATTGCCGAATTTTATGAGCGGAAATCATTTTAATATTTCCATTCCCATATTGATCATCGCTAAGAATTGCAGCTTGAGATGCAGTTAAAGAGATGGCCGGTATACCAAGGTCATTGAGGGCAATGGCGAGAAGCGCTGATGAGCATTGTTCTCCTGTAGAAAGCAAAGCGTCTAATTCTCTCGGATCGGGATTTTCGGAAATTTCTTTGGCTTTTGCCAGCAACTGATCAGTGGTATCTCCTTGGGCGGAAACAACAGTTACAACCGAATTTCCTTCGCGAACTCTTCGAGCAATAATATTGGCCACATTGTTGAGGCAGATTCGATCGGCCACTGATGTTCCGCCGAATTTTTGAACAATCAGCCCCATTCTGTCCTCCTATCCATTTATGAATTGAAATTTTCAGGGTGCAATAATCTCACAGCCATTTAATCTTTTGCTTTCAAGACATTATTTAGTTTATTATATTATTAACCGCGCTCTTTTGCTACCGGCTTTACGCTGATTACACCATTGAGACGCTCCATTTGGCCGAATAAATCCTCAAGCGAAAGATTCATGCCCGATGCAACAAATGAAATGGATACGGGTGCAATACCATTCATCGGTACATTTTGATTGATGGTTAAAATATTTGCACCAACCGATGAAATGAGATTTAATACACGGGATAATGAGCCGATCTCATCAGAAAGATATAAAATGATTGTAATGATGTTTTGTTTATCTTTTTCTACAAAAACATGAACACTGTCTTTATATTTATAGAATACACTCCTTGAGATTTGAACCGTTTTTGCTGCATCATTTACCGTCTTACACTGCCCCGTCTGAAGCAATCTTTTTGCCTCTATCACCTTCGAGAAAATCTCCGGAAGTACACTTTTATCAATCAAATAATATTCTTTTTGCAATCTTTTTGTCCTCCTTGCAAAATCAAATGTATTTCATCAGAAAACAAATATAGCATATTTATATGGATATTTCAAGTGAAATATTAATTTTCAAAATAACCTTTATTTTTCATTTTGCAGATGGTATAATGTTTAAAAAAAGAGAGTGAAGGTTGTGAGAGTTTTTGCTGAATTCTAAAGATTATAAGAAACTGCATTATTTGATCAATATTGCATATATCGCGACATTTTTGGTGCTTGCGTATTTTGTGGTCCGATATATTCTCGGCGCAGTCGTACCGTTTATTATTGCACTTGTTGCGGCTTTTGCTGTGGAGCCATTGGTACGATTATTGAGCAATAAATTGCGGTTCCCTCGGGGGCTTGCAAGTGCATTGAGTGTTTTACTTTTGTTGGGGATTGTTGTCAGTTTGGGTGGTGTTGTCTCCACTACCATTTGGGGTGAGACCAAAGCGTTGATCTCCAAGGTTCCGGATTATTTGCATTCCATTGTAGGATATGTCCAGGGCTTTATGGAAGAACGATCCGGATTTCTCTCTTTCTTCCCGGATGATGTATTGGATAAGGCAATTGATTATATTGCTAATTATGATTACTCATCGCTAGTTACCGGTTCTCTTGGCAGCCTTGTCTTGGGGTATGCAGGAAATGTTGTGGTACACATCCCGAATGCATTGATTTTTGTTATTGTTACAGTTGTTTCCAGCATCTTCATGTCTTCCTCCTTCCCTATTGTTAAAACCTTTATTTTGAATCAATTCAGCGCAAAGCACCAAGCGCTGATTCTTGATATAAAAAATGATTTCTTTGCAACCATCTGGAAGTATTTACGCTCCTACTCCCTTTTAATTGTGATCACTTTTGCAGAGCTTTTAATCTTCTTCCTTATCTTTGGATTTGAGCCTGCCCTCCCCTTGGCGTTTTTGATTGCGATCGTAGATATTTTACCGATTCTCGGTGTGGGAACCGTGCTATTGCCGTGGGCGTTATTCTGCCTTTTAAGCGGCTCTCCATGGCAGGCATTAATATTGCTTTGTATGTATATTGTAATCACCGTAGTGCGGCAGATTTTGGAGCCGAAAATCATCGGAGACCATGTGGGAATGCTTCCTATTTTAACCCTCTTCTGCATTTGGGTGGGATTGAAATTACTTGGATTTTTCGGAATGTTTTTGGTGCCGATCACGGTTGTAATCTTAAAGAATCTGCATGAGAACGGAAAAATAAAAATTTGGAAAACCGCTAATGAAAAAGCGGAAAAAGGAGAAGCAAGTGGATCATAAAGAAATATTCTGCGGAATTTATCGCAACAACATTAAACGCGAAGGGGCCTCGGAGCTTCTTGATTATTTGCTGAGCAGTGGATCGGATTTCTTTACTGCGCCCGCCAGCACGCGGTTTCATGGTAACTATGCAGGCGGATTGTGCGAGCATAGTATCAATGTATACAATAATTTGAAGGAATATCTTGCAAGACCTTATACTAAAAAGTTGTTTTCAAATGAATATAGTGAGGAATCTATTGCAATTGTTGCTCTGCTTCATGATCTTTGCAAGGTAAATGTATATAAGACTTCCATGCGAAACGTTAAAAACGATGCAGGCGTTTGGGAAAAGGTCCCCTACTATGAATTCGACGATAACCTCCCCTATGGCCATGGTGAGAAAAGCGTGTATATTATTGGTGGATTTATGAGGCTGAGCCGCGAAGAGGCTTTTGCGATTCGCTATCATATGGGATTCTCCGAGGAAAAGGATATTCGAAATTGCTCTAAAGCTTTTGAAATGTATCCCCTCGCCTTTGCTCTCGCAACGGCTGACATGGAGGCTTCCCTATATTTGGAAGAAAAAAGATAAAATAAGGTGCTGAAACTAAATGTTTCAGCACCTTATTTATTTTGAGTTACGAATCTTATAAATTGCTTGTGAAACAGATGAGACTTTGATAATCTCGATTCCTTCAATTTCATGAAGCAATTTATTGCGTGCGGGAACCATAATTCGCTTAAATCCAAGCTTCTGCGCTTCTTTGATGCGCTTTTCTAAAAACGATACGGCTCTGATTTCGCCGGAAAGGCCAATTTCCCCTACTGCAATTAAATCTCCGGGCATTTCAAAATCGGAAAAACCGGAGGCGATTGAAAGAACAATGGCCAGATCAGCAGCGGTTTCCAATATTTTGAATCCACCAACCACATTGACATATGCATCCTGATTATAAAGGGTAAGATTTGCACGTTTTTCTAATACAGCAATCAGAAGCGCCATACGATTAAAATCGATGCCGCTTGCCATTCTGCGCGGTACGGGATAAGCTGTTTTAGACACAAGAGCCTGAATTTCTGCCAAAACAGGCCGTGTCCCTTCTAAAATACAGGTAACGCAAGTGCCGGGCACATCCTCGGGCCGACCGTCTAAAAACATCTTTGAAGGATTGTCTACTTCTATAAGGCCGTCGTTTTGCATATCAAACACACCGATTTCATTGGTAGAGCCAAAGCGGTTTTTCACGGTACGCAGAATTCGGTGGTTGAGATTTTTCTCCCCTTCGAAATACAAAACCGTATCCACCATATGCTCTAAAACCTTCGGGCCTGCCAACGCGCCTTCCTTGGTAACATGGCCGATTACAAAGACCGTGATCCCCTCTTCTTTTGCTAAGTGCATGAAAGCTGCGGTGGCTTCTTTGATTTGGGATACACTGCCCGGAGTGCCGGATACATGATCACACATCATCGTTTGAATGGAATCAATAATTAAAATATCCGGACTATTAAGGCGGCAGGTGCTCAAGATAGATTCCACGTTGGTTTCGCAAGCCAAATACAAGTTGTTGGAATCAACCTTTAATCGATCTGCCCTTAATTTGATTTGGCTCATGGATTCCTCGCCCGATACATAAAGGATAGATCGCTTCTCGCCAAGGTACCGGCAAATTTGCAGAAGAAGAGTAGATTTTCCGATTCCGGGATCACCGCCAACCAAGGTAAGAGAGCCTAAAACCAAGCCGCCGCCGAGCACACGATCCAATTCTTTGAGACCGGTAGAAAAGCGGACTTCATTTCCACCCTCAATTTCATTGATCATTTTTACGGAGACGGTTTTGGAACCGCTTACTATACCTTTTGGGGATTGCTGCACAATCTCTTCTTCCATGGAGTTCCATTCTTTGCACTTAGGGCATTGCCCATACCATTTGGGGCTTTCATAACCGCATTGCGTGCAGATGTATACTTGCTTTGTTTTGGCCATGACGATTTCTTCCGCCTTCACGAATTATTTTATTCTATTCTACACTTTTCGTAAAATAAAGTCAACTATGGGCGGATAAAACTTGCGCAATCACTTCTGCCAGCTGAATTTGATATTCTTCAGATTTTAATTTTGACAATTCTTCTTTGTTTGTTAAAAATCCACATTCAATCAGAATTACAGGGTTGCTGATATGAGAAAACAAATAGACATTTTTTGAAACATGCTTTGTGACTTTCGGGTGATTTGGTTGCAGATTGGTATTGATCGCCGATTGGAGATCGGAAGCTATTTTTTTGGCAAAGTCTCCGTTGCCGTAAAACACTTGAATTCCATATACCGATGGATCGGGATAACTGTTCATATGGATGCTGACCATCGGAACATTCGGCGTTTGGTCGGCAATATCGATGCGATTTCGAATATCGGATACCTTTTTCTCGTGGATGGTTTTTCCCTCTGTATAAACACTTTCTTCAGAGGTTCGAGTCATTAAGTTGGAAATATTTTTCTTAGACAGAGCTTCTGAAATTTTTTTCGTAATGGCGAGATTCAGATCGGATTCTTTAGTACCATCCGCACTTACAGTGCCACCATCGGGATTGCCATGGCCTGCATCCAAAATAAATCGTAAAGAAGTTCCGGAGGTATTTATTAATGGATCTTGATTTATAATCATTAATGAGATAACGGAAAAGAGCCCGCAAATTACCATTACTGATATTATACCTTTGAGCCTTTGAGTAATCATAGATATCACCTCATTAATATTTTATGATCTATTGTAAAACAATATGAAAACAGGGCTGCTTTCGCAGCCCTGTTTTCATCATTTTTGATTATTGAATTTTTGGTAAAGGTTCATAAAATAATCAAGCAAAAGAAAGTTTTTATAGCCCGCAATGTATCCTAACCATGGAATTAAGATCATTGGTATGACCACCAAAGGCATTACCAAAGGTTGATGGTTGGGAAAAATGTTGATCATCGGCCATGTCCAATACATATTGGCAACCATATAGTAAACCCCCAATATGCCGGCGTTCAGCGCTTTATAAATTATATAGAGAATCATGAGCGGGGCTGCGGAAAGTGCGCCTGCAGCTGCGCCAATATAGAGATATCCGGAATAATTTTCATCCTTTATGGCGCGATGGGAATCATGAAAACCGCTCTTGAATGCTGAGTTGTAGGTAACATAGGCATAAAAACCAAAAGAAATTATAAACGCAAGGACAAACCCCATGAGGCTATTTTTGAAAAAGGTGGCAACGCAAAGAACCAGCATAAATCCTGATATACAGCCGATGAACTGATCGGCCATCAAGGAGCCGAATAGCTTAAAAAAATGTTTCATGAATGGACCTCCTTAAAAGCAGTTTTGTTTCAAATAATTGATATAGGTTTGGTAGGCGCTCGGGATTGCCTTTTCTCTTAGGATTTCTTCAGCGGGCAACCAATCATAACCTGCCGCTTCTTCCTGAAGCGTAATTTCATAACCGATCATCTGCCATTCAATATGAGTAAAGATATGATTCGAAGGGATGAGTGGAGTAACCGATACACCGTTAAAAGCCTCTTTTGCTTGCTCTGCAGTCATTTTTCCTAAGATATTAGGAAATTCCCAAAGGCCGGCTAATAAGCCTTTTTGAGGGCGTTTTTGCAGAGCAATTTTATCGTTGTATTTCAGAATGAATACAGTGCGCTCCTCGATTTTTCTCCCCTTTTTGGGCGATTTTAGCGGGATCTCTTCCGTAAGCCCATCAAGATTTGCAATGCAAAGAGTTTTCAGCGGGCAATCAAGGCATTTTGGCTGCCCATTGGGAAGGCATATTAAAGCGCCAAGCTCCATTAATCCTTGGGTAAAAGAAGAGGTCTCTTGTTTGGGAAAGATGCTTCTTAAAGCCTCTGTAAAATCTTTCTTTGTCGCCGGATGCGCGATATCCTTTCTGCTTCCCAAAACACGAGAAAGGACCCGCAAAACATTTCCGTCAACTGCAGGGGTCGGCAGACCCAATGCAATGGAGCAGATGGCGCCGGCAGTATATTCTCCAATACCGGGCAGCGCCAACCATCCTTCAAAGTCTGTAGGAAAATGGCCTTGATTTTTGATAATAGTTGCAGCTTTTTGAAGATTTCTTGCTCTGCTATAGTATCCAAGACCTTCCCAAAGCTTCATCAGATGATCGGTGGATGCATCCGCCAAAGCGTTCACATCAGGCAACGCATCCATAAACCTAAGGTAATAAGGGATTACAGGATCAACCCTTGTTTGCTGAAGCATGATTTCGGAAATCCACACTCGATACGGCGTTGGATTATGGCGCCAAGGAAGATCGCGTTTGCAACGTTCATACCACTCTAATAAAGGTTTGATGATTTTTTTTAGATGATTAATGTTATCCATGGAGTTTCCTTTGAAACAGATATTTTATGTATATTATAACGGATTTATACGAAAATATCTATGTATTTTATAAATTATTTTTTCAGTGTGATAAAGTCCGACAAAATTTAATGGTCGCTCCTTTTATAATTTGATTTGGAATCAAATGAAGGAGTTGAAAATCATGGTTGTAGCGAAAAAAAGATTTGAGCAGTTTCAAAAAGGATTGGTTAAAACATTTTATTTCACATTGAAAATTATAATTTCGGCAGGGCTTGGCTATATTTCGGCTAAATGCAGTATATTCGATGATCTCTCCCCTTTCTCGTTGATCTTGCTATCTTGCAGTTATCAGATGGGAATGTTACCCACTGTATGCTATTTGGCCGGCACCATTGGTTATCTTACCTTGCCCTTTGGAATTTATCTATTCAAATATATTACAGCACTTACCATGATTTATGTGGTGTATGTCGTTTTTTGCCGCTCTCTCCATGTGATTCGTGGCGATATGGCAGTGATTTCGGGGATATGCTGCTTTATATCGGGGTTTCTGTTTTTACTTGTCAGCAATCTCTCTTTGTTCTCGGCCTTACTTTTGATTGCAGAGAGCGCGTTGATTTGCTGCTGTATCTTCTTTGTTTCATATGCAGTAAAAGGCTTCAAAAAAAATTGTTTTCTGACCTCAAGAGAATTGATTGCGGCATCGGTAACATTGCTTCTGATTTTGGTTTCACTTCATAATATAGCACTCTTTCAAATGAGCGTTGCAAGAATCGTCGGCTTGATTATCGTGTTTTTGGCATTAAACTGCCTCAAAATAAGCCATGCTGCCGTTTTGGGGTGTTCAATCGGAATTATATTATCGGCTGTCGGAAACGGTGGTGAAGCCGTCTTTACCGCCTTTGTTGTCGGTACATTGGTGGGATGCGTATTTATTAATTTTTCATTGCGATTTGCTGAAGTGTTGATGATCGTTGCATACTATGCGGTTTTATTGTTCTTTGGAAAATTTCCTTGGAATTATTGGCTATTTGCCGAGCCAATGATTTCCTTTGCGGTATCGTTTTTTATTCCAAAAGAAAAGCTGCGTCGATATTTGGCTGCCTATATACCGATCAGATTGCAAAAGGGAGAGAAAAAGAATGCCAAAGATTATGATAAGATCATAGATAATTGCAAAGATGAGTGTAAAATCTTTTGCCCCAAAGCAATTGCGTGCTATCAGGAGAATTCAGCAGAATTGATGGATTTATTGGAAGACCTCTCGGAACGTTATAATTATACGGAAGATTTTGGTGAGATTGAGCCATCTCTTGAATTTTGCATAAAACCCAAGGCAATGACTGATATTATCAAAAAGCAATTGACGAATCTTAATTCTGATGATTTTGAGGATTTGACGGAGCAACTGAATAAAATCACAAAAAAACTGGAATTAAAAATGGATTCTTCTATTAATACAATTCAATTCTTATATGATGAAGAAAAAGCAATTAAAAATGGCCTTGCAAACAGGAAAATAGATGTAAAGGAAATTAACTTTATAGTTGACGAGCGGAATTGCAGAAGATGCGAAATCTTATTTGATTATAATGATGAATTGATTTATGAAAAAATATTCAAAGAGGTCCTATCCCCTCACTTTCCGAAAGGTGTTGATTTAAGAATAATTAAAAAAGGAATTGAGGGATTGGTTTATGCCAATGAATCTGCCCTTTATCGCCTTTCGTGTTCTGCGGTATGTAAAGCTAAAACAGGCGAAGAAATCTGCGGAGATAACGCTCTGGCCTTTTCGGGCGGGAAAGGGATATATTATTTGATGCTTGCCGATGGTATGGGGAGCGGAAAGGAAGCATCGCTGCGCAGCCAATCTGCTGTTGATCTCTTGAAACGATTGCTGATTGGCGGTTTATCCGTATCGAATGCATTTAACATCTTCCACTCGGCTGCTCGGCTTCAAAAAAACTTCGGATTTACCACCCTCGATATATGCCGAATCGATTTGAATAAAGGCTTTGCGGATTTCTATAAAGCAGGTGCATATGATAGCTATTTTATCAATGAAAACAAAATTTCAATTATAGATGGCGGTGGGATGCCCGCCGGTTTATGCGAGCATGATCGAATCAAACATACCAAGATTCATCTTTCAGATGGTGATTATTTGATTATGGGCTCTGATGGTCTATCTGCTTTGGATGAATCATTGGAAAAGGTTTTGCTGGATTCATCTGCGCAAGACGTGCGTATGTTTTCCAAAAGGATTCTTGCGTCTCTTTCCGAACAAACAAATGGCGCCATGGAGGATGATGTAACGATCATTACGGCAAAATTCCAAAAAACACCTGAATAACTCTATAATGACGCTTGAATACTAAATTCGAGGTGTTGGTATGATCAAGGGTGTCGGCAAAAGAATTGTATTATTGAATAATACAGATAGTGAGCTTTTTGAGCAAGCAATCTTTATTTTGCGATCAGATGAGAAGCAAAAACGAGAGGATTTAGTCAAAGAATGCGAGCGTATTATGAATTTATATATGAGCGGCAGAAGACATCATAGTAAATCCAATGGATGGAAAAAAGCATTTTATCTTTTGCTTATTACATCGATTTTATTGATGATATGCCTACTTGCAATTATAATATGAAAAGGTGCAGAGTATCTGCACCTTTTTATATTATACATTAAACCGGAATAAAGTTACATCTCCGTCCTTCATGACATACTCTTTGCCTTCGCTTCTGACCAAGCCTTTTTCTCTTGCGTTTACCATGGATCCGCAGGCAACCAAATCCTCGTAGGAGACAATTTCGGCGCGAATAAACCCACGCTCAAAATCAGTATGAATCTTTCCGGCAGCTTGAGGAGCTTTTGTTCCTTTGGTAATAGTCCATGCTTTGGTTTCCATCTCCCCGCTGGTAATATAACTGATCAGACCTAAAAGGCTGTAGCAGGTGGAAATCATGCGATCAAGGCCGCTATGCTCAAAGCCGAGATCTGCAAGGAATAATTCCTTTTCCTCATCGGAAAGTTCGCTGATTTCTTCTTCCAAACGAGCGCAGATTACCAATACTTCAGCGTTCTCCCCTGCTGCTCTTTCGCGAACGGCTTGAATATATTGATTATCAATCTCGCCGTTTTTGAAATCTTCTTCGCAAACATTAGCGGCATAAATGACCGGCTTATTGGTCAGCAGAGATACCGATTTCATAATCTCCAATTCTTCATCGGTATATTCGATTGTATTGGCAAAGCGCTCTGCTTCTAAAGCGGCTTTAATCTTTTGATAAAGATTTACATCTACGAGATGCTTCTTATCGCCTTTAGCAAGCTTTGCGGCGCGATCCAGCAGTTTATCGACCAATTCAAGATCGGAAAAGATCAATTCCAAATTGATTGTATCAATATCTCTGATGGGATCGACAGAGCCATCTACATGGATGATATTGCTATCTTCAAAGCAACGAACGACATGGACAATGGCATCTACCTCTCTGATGTTGCCCAAGAACTTATTTCCCAGCCCTTCTCCGCGGGAAGCACCTTTCACCAGGCCTGCAATATCTACGAACTCGATTACTGCAGGGACGATCTTTTTGGATTGATTCATTTCACCCAAAACATCAAGCCGCTTATCCGGAACGCATACAACCCCCACATTGGGATCAATGGTGCAAAACGGATAGTTGGCTGATTGGGCCTTTGCATTGGTGATAGCATTAAAAAGTGTACTTTTTCCAACGTTAGGTAAGCCTACAATTCCAAGCTTCATTTTAATTTTCTCACTTTCTTATTAAT
>JAZMZQ010000040.1:0-1858 GCA_045586045.1 Eubacteriales bacterium | reverse complement strand
GGACCCGTTTACGGGTCAGCAGGTAAAAGAAGGCTAAATAAAAAGCCCCTTTAGGGGCAGCCGGTGAAAGTGTTGCGGTTGGCAAACCTTTCGGCGGGCCTATAGGCCCAGCCGGCATTATGCCCTAAAGCGGCAGTGCATGCCACCGGCACGGCCGGTGGTCATGACTAGAATTCGATTTCAAAGGTGATGATCTTTTTGGCGGGTGCAAGATAGGTGGCGGTATCGGTTTCATTTGCCAACTGCTGCTGCCGTTCCTCGGCGAGGTTGGTCAGGTAGAGATTCTTAATTTTCTTGCCAAACTTCAAGGTGAGCTTTTGCTCTTTATGATCGGCATTATAGAGACGAAGGATACTGCTTGCGCGCGTCTCTGCTTTTTTGAAGGCGGCGAAGGGAAGAAATTCTCCCTCAACGGCCACGGTGAGAGAAGAAGCGGGAAGGGAGCCCGCCTGCTTTTCGATAGATCTTGCAAAGAGGCTATCCCCATTGAAGGAATAGGCCTCGCGGAAGGCTTCGGCCCGATTCGCTGTACCAAAGGGGATGATGGAATAGGCGAGGGTATGCTCTCCTTTGCACTGGGCGGCGGGAGTGGGGAAATAGCCCCAATCGCCCATTTGATCCACGCACCGCAGCAGGGTAAGGGCCATGGTATTTTCGCCGTCTCGCAGGATTTCATATTCATTGAGGCCACGCGTGGAGATCAGAAGCCCGCGATCCTCTTCCTCTAAACCGAAGAAGGTCTGGATCCGCTGGCAATAGCAGGGATTCTGCCAAGTATGATAAGGGGTAATCTCCCGCTCGACAACATCGAATTGCCCCTCTGCCAAAGCATGATCGGTAGAGATTTTTGGCATAAAGAGGGCGCGCAGGCGGTGGTTTTCCGCTTGGTTATCCAAGGTAGTCTCAATATCGATACGATGCACCCCTGCTGTGAGGGTTACTTGAGTGGTAAGGGTATGGGTAAGATAGTCGCCGCAGCGCTTCTTTTCACTCATTCCGGCGGGGAGCTCCAAAGTATTGATAATATCATAGGTTACCGAATAGGGGGTCGCCTTTTTGAGGGTAATGAAGGCGGTATCCTTTTCGGTGGTAATGGGGGAATCATCCAAAGCGGGCTTAAAATTATAGCTTTCGCCTGCATCACCGAGATCTTCGTAGATATTATTGTTGCGATAGGTAATGCCGGTGATCAGATCGGTGATGGTCAGTGCGCCGTTCGGCTCGATCTTCAGGCGAATGGTCTCATTCTCCGCTCCGTTTTCAATGATTTTCACAAGGCTTTCCTGAGGAGCAGCCTCGGGGGAGACCCGATAGGTGGTATAGCCGATTCCTTCGGCCTTGACCCACATCTCCACTTCAAACCGATCAACATAGCGAGGCTTGCGGAATGCATCTTTGGGCAGGGTGTAGGTAAAGGTGCGCCCTAATTTTTTAACGGTGCAGGGTACCTTCTCGCCGCTTTCTGTATAGACAGAGAGGCTCTCAATACCGCTCTCTTCGGGATAATCGACAATGGCCTTGACAGTCCCGATCGTCTTACCGGGTGCCGTATGGAAAACGGTGATATTCATATCCGAAAGTGCGCGGGTATCAATATTGCGCACCATGGCATCCATTGCCTCATCCTTGATAAAGGTGGCTGCATGGAAGGATTTATCGAAGCGGGTGGTCATCTCTTTTGCCACTTCATCGCAGGAGCAGGTGCAGATGGAATCATGAGGATGATTCTGCATCAGCAGTTTCCATGCAAAGAGAAGCTGATCCTCGCGATAGGTATCGCACCCTGAGAGGAAGGCGATGGTGGAGAGAGGCTCTGCAATCTTTTCCAAAGCATTCTGCCCCCGATGGTTCAGCTGCT
>JAZMZQ010000039.1:0-7346 GCA_045586045.1 Eubacteriales bacterium | reverse complement strand
ATGTATGGCTCCATACCAACGAGCTTTCTTATGCAGAAGTGCCGCTGGTAGAGATGCAGAGCATTAATTGGTTCAAAAAAGGAATCTCCTTCTTGCGCGCCAAGCTTACCGGCAAGAAATATTCCAAAAGTTTTTAAGAGTAATCCAAGGAGAAGCCCATGAAAAAAGTTGCTGTTGTGGTGGTTACCTTTAATCGCAAAGACCTGCTTTGCAAAAATATCGAAGCCCTCTTGAAGCAGAGCTGCAAAGAGGAGCAGGAAATTTATATTATCGACAATGCCTCCACCGACGGTACTTATGAGGCCATTCTGCCTTTTATTGAGGCAGGGAAAATCCAATATTGCAATACCGGCAAAAACCTCGGCGGCGCCGGAGGCTTTCATTTCGGCATGAAGGAAGCACTTGCAGCGGATCACCGCTATCTTTGGCTGATGGACGATGATACCATCCCCCAAGAGAATGCGCTTGAGGAGCTGCTGGCCGCCGATCAGGCCCTTGGGGGCCGTTATGGCTTTTTATCCGGCACCGCCCTTTGGAAGGATGGCTCTCCTTGCAAAATGAATAAGCAAAAAACGATTCAAAATTGGTATGATGAAGCGCAACTCCTGTGCCATGGGCTGTTGCGCTGCTATCATGCCACTTTTGTCTCTTTTTTTATTCAAGCAGAGGTCGTAAAAAAGGTGGGACTGCCCATCAAGGAATTTTTTATCTGGGGAGACGATGTGGAATATTCCAACCGCATCCATAAGCAATATCCCTGCTATATTGCAGGCAAAAGCCAAGTTCTCCATGATACCGCCAATAACGAGGGCTCCAACATTGCAAAGGACGATGCTTCCCGCATCGGCCGCTATCGATTTGCCTATCGCAACGAAATGTATATCGCCAAGCAAAACGGCCTCAAAGGTCTTCTGCGGCAAGGGGCTAAAATCTGCCTTCATTTGGTAAGAGTGCTGATCCACGGCGATCATAAATTCAAAAAATGGGGAGTTATCCTCGGCAGTTCCTTCAAGGGAATCTTCTTCAACCCTAAAATTGAGTATATTGAGGAATAGAGCATGAAACGAGTATTGCAGGTCTTTGGCGAGCCGCTGGATAACGGCGGTCAGGAAGCGTTTATCATGAATATGTATCGCAATATTGATCGGGAGCAGGTGCAATTCGATTTTTTCACCCCCTATTATTGCGCCAATGAATCCTTGCGCCAAGAGATCGAGGGCATGGGCGGCCGCGTCTTTGAAAAGACCGGCCGATTCGACGGGCAGGGCAATAAAGGGGATTTTTTGAAAAATCTCTCTGCCTTCTTCCAAGAGCATCAATATGATACGGTACATATCCATTCGGGCAGCATCTTTTCGCTGGCCTTCGGCGCCCGTCTGGCCAAAAAAAGCGGCGCAAAGAAAGTTCTGGTTCATTCCCATGCCACCGGCTATGATAATCTTCAATATCGGGTGATCCGCGCCATCTCCCCCTTTATTTTCAAGGGCAACGCTACCCACTATCTGGCTTGCTCCAAAATGGCAGCGGAATGGAAATTCCCCGCCTCTGTCATCCGCAGCGGCAACTATTGTATTATCAATAACGGTATTGATGCCGAAAAATTCAACTTTTCTCAAGCCAAACGGGAGCAATATCGTAAAGCCCTTGGGCTGGAAAATCATTTCACCATCTGCCATATCGGCAGATTTTCCGAGGAAAAGAATCACCGCTTTTTGCTGGAGGTCTTCGCCCATATCCAAAAAGCCCTTCCTTGCGCTCGTCTTCTGCTGATCGGCGATGGCCCGCTGAAGCAAGAGATGGAGCAGCTGGCAGAGGAGCTCTCCCTTGCAAGCAAGGTTTCTTTTTTAGGAATCCGGAAGGATGTGAGCGAGATTCTGCAAGCGGCAGATCTTTTCATCTTCCCCTCTCTCTTTGAGGGCTTGGGGATCGTGGCCATCGAGGCGCAATGCACCGGTCTTTCGGTCTTGGCCTCGGAGCAAATTCCCGATGAGGCGGCAGTAACCCCTTATTTCCATAAACTTTCTTTGGAAGACGGTGCAGAGCAATGGGCAAAAAAAGCCCTCAGCCTTGCCCCCGCCAAGGATCGCGCCGCCTGCGCCTTATCGGTGGCAGAAGGAGGCTTTTCCTCCGCTCATGCCGCCGCCACTCTGCAAAAGCTTTATTTGGAGGATTAACATGCTGCAAAAATTTCAAAAGCTTTTTCAAAATCCATGGTTTATTGCTTGGCTGGTGCTGCCCTTTATCAAGCCCGCCACGGAATTTACCGGAAAATTTGATGTCATATTCGATCTTTTGAAGATCCTCAACTGCGGAATCATCCTGCTGGGCTATCGCTTCATTCAAAAAAAGCCAAGTGCGATGATTCTGCTGATCGGCGGGCTGCAGGCAATCTTTTTGGCCGCCACCTGCCTAAAGGGCGGCATGGTCTGGTGGGGTGCGGTGCAGGTGCTTTCCATCCTCTCCCTCTGCGCCCTGCTGGAAATGACCCTGCGGCTGGATCGTAAGGCTGCTCTTTTGGGCTTCGGCGTCTCTTTGGGATTGATGGCTCTTGCCACTGCGGCAACCATGTTTGCCTGCTATCCCGAAGGGCTTTATACCGTGGTTACCGATCATGATATTGAGGGGCTTTGGCATCTGCCGGAAACCAATAATTTTCTTTGGGGCTTTGATAATGCCAGTGCATTCAAATTTATCCCCGCCATGATCATCTTTCTTTTGAATACCGATCCCAAGAGCAAAAAAAGCAAAATCTTTACCTTTGCCCTTCTCTTTCTTATTACCGCTGCCTTTATCTATGTGCGGGCGATTATGGCTCTTTTGGGCGCGCTGCTGATTTTGGTCTATTTTGTTGTCCTCTTTCAGAGAAATCAGGTTGAAAAACTCTTAAGCGTTAAAAACTGCGTCATTGCCGTATGCATTATTGCGGTCCTTCTGATCGGGCTTAATAAAAATCTTCCCTTTCTGCAAAAGGTTGCAGACAACACAGGCAAAACCGCCAGCCTGAACCATCGGGTAAAGGTATGGAGCAACACTTTGGATGAATCCTTAGCCAGCCCCCTGATCGGCCATGGCTTTGAAGAGCGAATGGTTACGGCCAAAAAATTAGGGATTGATCATCCCCATAATGTCTTTTTGGATCTCCTCTATCGGGGGGGCCTTTTGGCTTGCCTCTTCTATGCTCTGATGCTGATTCTGACCTGCAAAAAGACCTTCAAGGCAAGAAAGACCCTTTTCGGCAATATCATGGCCATTGGCTTTTTATCCTTTTTATTGATGGCCCAGATGGATTATTATAACGATCAATATCTGCCCTTCCTGCTCTTTATTTTGGCAGATCATACCGATCTCTTTATTTTCGATTCCAAAAAAGCGCTTCCCTTCAAGGAAGAATAAAAAACGCGGCAAGGAGGTGGCAAAAATGCTCAAAAGCATCAAAAAAGAGCGGATTTTTGATGGGCTCTTCTTCCTATCCTTGATCCTTTTTCTCATCAGCGTGATGATTGAAGCGACCACCTTCAGCAGTATTCCCTTTTTTCTGCGCCTCTCCTCCTATCTTCGGAAAGGCGCTTGGTGCTTGGGGGGAATCAAGATCCTGCTTCAAGGGGTCTTTGAGCTTCAAGCGGGCGGAAAAAAGCTCTGTTGGCTCCATTTAGCCTTCTTTGCCGTAATGGGGGTCTGCTATTATTTCTGCCGCTCTCGGCTGATTTTGCATTTTTGCATTTTTATATTGGCGGCCAAAGGCATCTCCTTCAAAAGGATCGCCAAATGCGTCCTTTTTCTCCAGAGCGGAATTTTGGCAGTAACTCTTCTTGCTTATTTCACCGGCTTTATCTCCGGCGTTGATTATACCCCGCCGGGAGAGGCTACCTGCTATTCTTTGGGCTATAATTCCCCCAACTGCCTGATGCTGATCGGCTTTCAGCTGATTATGCTTTACGGATATCTGCGCAAGGAGCGCTTGCGCCTGTTTGATTACCTGCTGATGGGAGGCGCAGCCTGCCTCTTTTATTGGCCCACCCAAGGGCGAATCGGCTTTGCCTGCGCGCTTCTGCTTTTGGCCGCTTTGGCCCTCTACCGCAAAAAATGGGTGCAGGCTCTCCTTCATTCCCTTCGCTTTTTGATCAAGCCCTTTGCCGCTCTGCTTTGCATCGGCTTTCTGATTTTGACATTTCTCTATCCCCGCCCGCCCATGGATACCATCAATCGTCTGTCCAGCGATCGCCTGCGGCTCACAAGCGAGGCGATCGATGAATTCGGCATCACCCCCTTTGGCCAGCCCATTCATTGGATTGGCCAGCGAGGCAAAACCAACGGGCCGGATAGTAATTATAACTATGTGGATTGCTCCTATGCCAAAGCCCTTCTGGACTATGGCCTCATCCCCTTGCTCTTTTTCCTCTTTGTCTTTTATCGGCAAAAGGACTTTCTCTATAAACGCAAGGATTATTTAATGATCCTTTTCCTCTTGATTATTGAGCTTTATTGCTTCTTCGAGAGCTTTTGGATCCCGCCGATTTATAATACCACCGTCTTTTTAATGAAAGATATTTTATATCCCTTAAAAGGAGTGAATACCGATGAAAGTGGGCGTGCTGACCTTTCATGAGACCGCCAACTACGGTGCCATGCTGCAGACCTATGCCCTGCAAAAATATATCAACGATCAAGGAGTCCCTTGCCAAGTAATCAACTATCAGGATCGGGCCCTCCAAAAAAAGGAGCGGCCCCTAAAGCTCTTGGAGCAACGCTCCCTGAAGGGGATCTTAAAATATTTCACCTGCCATGATTATCAAGTAAGCAAATGGGCCCATTTCTGCGCCTTCAAGCGGGCGCATATTCCCATGAGCGAGAAGGCCTATTCCAAAGAAGATCTTCCCCATCTCCAAAAGGAATATGATGCAATCATTGCAGGGAGCGACCAGATTTGGAATACCGAAATCACCCAAGATGATTTTTCTTATTATTTGGATTTTCTTAAGGATTCTTGCAAAAAATATGCTTATGCCGGCAGCTTTGGCTTTCAGGATTGGCCGCAAGGTCTCAAAGAAAAAGCCCTTCCCCTTCTGAAAGAATTTTCTGCTCTGACGGTGCGGGAGAGCCGCGCCAAGGAGCTGATCGATGAGGCGCTGGGCGAAAATGCCGCGCAGGTGGTGGTCGATCCTACCCTCTTGATTGAGAAAAGCCAATGGCAAAGCCTGATGACCGATACGGTCCGTAAGCCGTATCTTGTGGCCTATATGGTGGATTTTTGCGAAGAAACCTTTGATTTTATGCGAGCGCTTGCAGAAAAAGAGAATCTCAAGATCATTTATGTCCATGATGCCATCTTAAGCCAGAGCGGGATGGAAAATTCCCGCGATGATTCGGTGGAGGAATTTCTCAATATGATCAACGGCGCCGCCTATGTGGTAACCGGCTCCTTCCACGCCCTCTGCCTCTCCTTGGTGCTGGAAAAGCAATTCTTTTATACCTTAAGCCGCATCAATAATCGCAATTCCCGCTTGGAGACCTTGCTCTCCCACGCAGGCATAAAGGGCCGCAGAGTCCTCGCCGGTGTCTGCGAGGATGTAAGCCCCATTGATTACGCATCGGTTACCCCTCGCCTTCAGAAGAAGATTGAGGAATCCAAAACCATATTAAACGGTATGTTGAAAGAGATTAAAAAGTCATGACAACATCAAGAACCAAAAAATTTATGTATAACTCCCTCTCCACCGCCCTCTATCAGATTGTGGTGATGTTGGTCGGATTTGTAACGCCGCGGATCATTCTGCAGTACTACGGTTCGGAGCTCAACGGGCTTGTCTCCTCCATCAATCAATTCATCACCTACTTCAGCCTGATCGAGGCGGGCATCGCAGGGGCTGCCACCTTCTCCCTCTATAAGCCCTTGGCGGAGAACGATCACGAGGGCGTAAGCGCCATTGTATCGGCCACCAAAAAATTCTATAATCAATCGGGGCTGCTGTTTGTGGGGCTGGTTGTGGCAATGGCCGCCAGCTATCCCTTCTTTATCAAGACAGCGGAGCTCCCCATCTTCGCCGTTGCGATTCTGGTCGTCGTCTTGGGCGCAAAGGGCTTTTTGGAATTTTTCACCCTTGCCAAATATCGGGTGATTCTGACCGCCGATCAAAAAACCTTTGTCATCTCCAACGCTTCCAGTATCTATATTTTGATCCAGATGATTATCATTGTGGTGCTGGCAATGCTGAGAATCAACCTTGTGGTGGTCTATACCGTCGCAATCCTCGCCCTCTGGACCCGAAGCTTCTTGCTTCGCCGCTATGTGCGAAAGAACTATCCGTATATCAACTATAAAGCAAAGCCCAATGTCCATGCGCTGGATCAGCGTTGGGATGCGCTCTTTCTGCAGGTGCTGGGCGCCGCCCAGACCGGCGCGCCGGTGCTGCTGGCCACCATCTTCACCTCCCTTACAGATGTCAGTATCTATGCCATATATAATATGGTCTTTACCGGCATCAACGGCGTATTGAGCATCTTTGTAAACGGCCTTTCCGCAGGCTTTGGAGATGTGATTGCCCGCAAGGAGAAAAAAACCTTGCAGCATTCCATCAAGGATTTCGAATTTATCTATTATATTTTGATCACCGTTGTCTATACCGTAACGGCCGTTATGCTGCTGCCCTTTATTCGCCTTTATACCCGCGGTATTCACGATGCAAATTATATGCAGCCTCTTCTTGCCGTGCTTTTCACGGTAAACGGCCTGCTCTATAATCTGAAGACCCCCCAAGGAATGTTGGTGATCTCTGCAGGAATGTTTAAGGAGACCCGCTATCGAAGCCTGACGCAGGCTTTGATCATTATTTTGGGCGGCGCCGCCCTTGCCCCCGCCTTCGGGCTGGTGGGAATCCTGATCGCCTCCTGCCTTTCCAATCTTTATCGGTGCATTGATCTTTTGATCTTTGTCCCCCATCGGATCACCAAGCTCCCCATCCGGCTGACCCTGAAGCGGCAGTTGCTCTCCATCTGCCTTTGCATTGTTCTCTCCCTTTTGGTCTCGCTGATCCCCTTCGATCAGCAAGGCTTTATCTATTGGATCGGGCAGGCAGGCGTAGTAACCATCTTGGTTGGGGCGCTGACCGTCGCCGTCAATTATCTTTTGGATAAGGATCAGCTCAACTTTGTCATGACCCGTTTTAAGAAGCTGTTGAAAACCCGTCGTTGATTTTATTAAGAGGAATGATTTTATGAAACAATATGATTATTTAATTGTAGGGGCCGGGCTTTTCGGCGCCACCTTCGCAGAGCGCGCAAAGAAAAGCGGCAAAAAGGTGCTGGTCATTGATAAGCGCCCCCATATCGCCGGCAATATCTATACCAAG
>JAZMZQ010000038.1:0-1510 GCA_045586045.1 Eubacteriales bacterium | reverse complement strand
TTCCTGATCAACAGGCTGGGGAGGTCTGGGGGGCATGGGGGGCTTTTTGGCGCCTTCGGGCTTGGGTTCAGCGGGACGCTGACGAGCAAGGGAAAGGCCGGGGATCTCGCCCATCATCATACCGGGTTCGCCCATTTCGGGCATGGTGTATTTGCTGGGTTTTGCTTTAACTTCATTGCTGAGATTGTTTTTGAGGCATACGAGGAATTCGCTGCCGGTGAAGCCTTCCATAGGATTGGGCATACCGGTTTTTCTCAAAACGATCTGGGGCTGCATTGCTTCTACTAAGTCCAGAATATAGTTATCGTCAATACCCTGGAAGAGAGGCATCAATTTCAATTGGGGCAAATATTTCTGATAAATGCTCATTGTTGTTCCTCCTTATGTTTATTTCGCATCAATTTGCGCCTGCAGTGCTTCAACCTGTGCTTTGTGAGCGGCGCGGATATCGGTGATCTTCTGAGTGAGGATACCGAAGAAGTTTTTGATCATTTTTGCCTGTGCGGGATAAAGCTCAGCGGAATAGAATTTGACTACCATTTCGCCGGTCATGACAAGACAATCTTCATCAACATCACGGGGCGGATGAATAGGTTTCTGGCCGGGCTTGGGAGCAAAGAAATCCTTGGGCAGCTTTGCTTTGGAAAGTGCGGGGATCTCTGCCATCATCATACCGGGCTCGCCAACCTTAGGCATAGTATATTTGCTGGGCTTTGCTTCAACTTCCAATGCGGGATACTGTCTGATGCAGACCTGGAAATAGCCTTCGGTAAAATCGATCTTGGGCGGAGCTTCGCCTTTTCTCTGACGGGAGATGGCGGGCTGCATAGCCTCGACCAGATCCATGATCTGATTATCCTCAATGCCCTGGAAGAGAGGCATGAGCTTGAAATAAGGTAAATACTGATGGTAATTTTCCATTTTCATTCCTCCAAAATAAAAGTTCCTGCAATCTGTTGATTATTTACCTGCAAGCTTATTCTGGAGTTCTTCGATCTGTGCGCGGTTCATTTTGCGGATATGAGTTACCTTTTCAGCCATAATGCCGAGCATATTGCGGTTCATCTGTGCCTGTGCGGGATAAACCTCATCGCTGTAGAATTTGGTCATCATGTCGGAGCTCATTTCCAGAACATAATCATCAACTTCTTTGGGAGGGCCTGCGGGCTTGGGAGGAGCAGCGGGTTTGGGCATATTTTTTCTGTAAAGGAATGCCTCGGACATACCGGGGACTTCGCCCATCATTGCGCCGGGTTCGCCGAAATTGGGCATAGCATATTGATTTTCTCTGGGAGCGATCTCGCCATTGAGATTGTTCTTGAGGCCGAGCATCCAAAGGCCTTCGCCAAATCTCATGGGAGGCATATTGTTGGTGGTTCTGTGGATGATCTTGGGCTGCATAGCTTCGAGCAATGCGATCAAAGCATCATCCTCGATACCATAGAACAGAGGGATGGTTTTCAATTCGGGTAAAAAGTCACGATAGTTTTCCATTATGTATTCCTCCTTT
>JAZMZQ010000037.1:0-12978 GCA_045586045.1 Eubacteriales bacterium | reverse complement strand
TGCTCTCTGCCGTACCTATGTACGCCGACGAGAACAGATCGACGAAATCTGCACTCTTTTTTGAGAGTCTCCCAGCGTGTCAAAAACCTCCGCAGGAGTTTTTTGACACGCTGAAAAAAATCGCAAGAATCAAAATGATTCTTGCGATTTTTTATATAATGCGATTATGAGAATCTCCTTCAAAAAAGGCCTCAATATTCTTTGCCACCTCCAAAAGGCAGCGGTTTCTCGCTTCGAGGGATCCCCACGCAGTATGCGGGGTAAGAATCACGCGCGGCGAATCCAGTAATTTTTGGTAAGGATGCTCCATGGGCAGCGGCTCCTCGGAATAGACATCGATTCCCAAGCCGCCCAAACGCCCCTCCAAAAAAGCATCTGCCAGCGCCTGATCATCTGCCACTGCCCCACGGGCCACATTGATGAGGATGGCGCCTTTTTTCATTTGAGCGATCCGTTGCTTATTGATAATATGGAAGGTTTCTTCGGTGAGAGGCAGGTGCAGCGAGAGAATATCCGCCTTTTGGCAAAGGGTATCGAGATCGGCCGCCTCAAATTCTTCCTCTTCCTTGCGGCGGCATACCAATACGCGGCAACCGAATTCCCGCGCGATTCTTGCCACCTTGCGGCCGATATTTCCGCCGCCGACAACGCCCCATACCTTATCCTTCAGCTCATGCCATACCGGCTCCAAGCGATTGGCAACACTCCCTTTGGAATAGGCTCCGGAATGGACATACTCCCGATATTCCAAAAGCCTGCCCATCAAAGAGAGAGCCATGGTAAAGGTCAGCTGCGCCACACTATCGGTAGAATACCCCGGCACATTGCAGACGGCTATCTTTTGGCTTTTGCAATAATCCAGATCAATATTATCGAAGCCGGTAGCGCAGACGCAGATCAGCTTCAGGTTCTTCGCCCCTTTGAGCGTCTGCTCATTCATCTTCAGCTTATTAACCACCGCCACATGGCTGCACTCCAGCCGCGCTGCAATCTGCTCCGGCGCGGTGGAATCATATTTTTCCATCTCCCAAGAAGAAAAGGGGGAAAAATCCACATCCGCCCCTAAAGTGGCGGCATCTAAAATGGTGATCTTCACTGCAAAAACTCCTCAAAATAGACATCTTTTACCTGAAATTTTCTGCCATTAAGATATGCAAGAAAATGCTCCTTAGGCAATTTGAATTCCAGCGAATAGGCATAAAGGGCCTGATGGCGGAAGGGCAATCCTCGATTTTCTGCGGCAGTGCCGTATTTCAAATCCCCTGCCACCGGATGACCGATATGGGCCAGATGGGCGCGAATCTGATGGGTCCGCCCCGTAATCAGCTCAATCTCCAATAGAGAGGCTGCCTTTCCTTCCTTCAATACCCGATAGCGGGTAATAATCTCCTTAAAGCCCTCTCGGGGCTCATTAATGATGCGCACTTTATTCTCTTTGCTATCCTTTTTCAGATAGGCCTTTAAGGTTGCTTCTTTTTTAGGAAGCTTTCCCAAAGCTAAGGTTAAATACCGCTTTTCTACCTGACGGTATTTGACAATCTCATAAAGAGCTCTTCCTGCGGCGGCATTTTTCGCCACAATGACAATCCCGCCCGTATTCCGATCCAGCCGATTGCAAAGGGCAGGCGTGAAGGATTGCTCTTCCTTCGGGTCATATTCCCCTTTTTCATAGAGATAAAGAAGGACATGATTGATCAGCGTATCCCGCGTGCCATGATCATCGGCATGGACCGGCACCCCTGCCTTTTTATCCACCAGCATCAGATTTTCATCTTCATAGACAATGGAAAGAGCAGGCCGATAGGAGATGGCGCGAAAATCGTCGCTTTTCTCCTTGAAGAACTCATCATTGATATAAAGCTCCACCAAATCCCCTACCTGCAGGCGGGCATTTCCTTCCGCCCGCTTGCCATTGACCTTGATGGCTTTTTTTCTCAGATACTTATACATCAGCGAAGGGCTGAGATTGGCTGCCACCTTTAATACAAACTTATCCAGCCGCTGATCCGCATCGTTTTCTTTTATTACAAAGCTTCTCATTTGAACCGCCAAATCATTCCCTTATATTTCGGCTTCTTCCATAAGGTCAGCCGATACCATAGACCCTTGAAAATATGAACACGGCGCATCAGCGAGCGATCCAAGGCGAAGAGATAGTTCACTACCCGCTCTCGCTCCCCCTCACTGATGGCAAGATTGGAATAAAGGCTCTTTTCCAAAATCGGCACAATGGGGGTAAGAGTATGGGGGGCAAGCTCCAGATTATCGGCACGGCGGGCAAAATCAGCCAAAGCCTCTCCTTCAAAGAACTTAAAGCCCCGCATCTTCATCAGCCGCAGGATCATATTATATGCCTTTTGCGTCCCTTCGGTAGGCCCGCAGCGTTTGGCCGCATTAAGGCTGAAGTGATGGAACCATTTGATCCCGAAGAGAATAGCCGTGATCAATAGAATCCAAAGGATGATCTCAATGATGATTTTCAAGGCTGTATTGGATGTGTTCAGCTTCAAAGCATCCATAATGGTGGATGCCAGATCCTCTTCTTCTTTAGGTTCGCTGGGGGGAGGAAGCACATTAGTATATTTCACATAGTTATCGGGGGGCACATACTCCACATCCGCTTGGGTGGAATACTCCTGCTCTTTGGTCCCGTCCTGCACTTCCAGCAGATAATAATTCTTTACCCCGCCAAAGCCGGGAGTAGGCTCAAAGGTCAGCCAGCCTGCACCATCGAAATAGACCTCTACCCACGCATGGAAATTCTTATCATAAAGCGTAGTGGTATAGCTGCCCACCTCTTCAAAAGTGGGATCCACATAATAGCCCGTTACCACGCGGGAAGGAATCCCGATATCCCTGAGCATTGCCACCATAGAGGAGGCAAAAAGGGTGCAATAGCCATCCTTTTCTTTATTTTGATTCAAAAAGTATTCAATATAATCGCAGGCATCGCCGGGCGTACCGTCGGCCCGCACGACCCGCTTGCGGGTGGGAGAATATTTATAGTTTTCTCTCAAATAGCGCTCAATGGATTGGACCTTTTCCAATCGGCCCGAATAGACGCCGGTAATATCCCACGCCAAATTCCCGACCGTCGCATCCAGCTTTTCGGGAATATTGCAATAGTTTTCATATACAAACGCGCTGTATTCCGCCTCCCGTGCCATATAAGGATCATTGGCTCCGTAATCATCCCGAATGGTGAGATATTGCTCCCAAGCCGAATTGAATTTTGCAAGATACAGCCCGCTCTCAAGGGTGGGCGCGCTTACCCGAAAGCTATAGGATTCATCGGAAGGATCGTCATTATGCCAAAGAATGGTATCCCCTTCCCGCTCCAGCTCTTGGAATTCGCTCAAGGGGGTATTAGTGGTAATTCCCGCAGGCAGGCCCAAAAGATCGCTGACCTTATATTCGGGGAATACGGTAATCTGATCGGTATAATAGCCCTGATCCTCGCTATAGTAATTATCCAATGCCGAGGCGATCGGATCTCCGCTTTCGGCCGTCAGGCAAAGGTAATTATAATATTGGGTATATTCATAAAAATCATAACTGACAGAATTCTGGAATTCGCCCAAAAATGCCTGATCCGGCATCTTCCAGCCCTTCTCGTCCAAATTTACAGTCGTGCGGAATCTCAGATAAACAGGATTTTCCGTATTGGAGGTAACGGTTGCCACCTTCAATCCCCGCCAGACGGGCATCAGCATTCCGACCGTATCTTCCTCCTTCATATAGCCCGCCACATTCAGCTGCTTCTCATAGGTCTTTCGGAAGATCACATTCAGCGCTTGATTGGAGACCTGATCCAACTTTTCACGAAAAGCCTCCATCTGCAGAATGGGGCGGGAATAGATCACGGCCGCTGTGCTGATGGTAACCAGCAGCATCGCTACCGCCACCACCATGCCGAATTTACCATGGGAAGCCGCAAAGGAAAAACGCTCCTCTGCCGTCAGCGCAGCCGCGCGCGCTCTCTTTGCTTTTCGCTCTTTTTTACCGCCGATTTTCTTTTCGGCTTTTCGCGCAGTACGTTGAAGCCGACGCCCCATCTGCTGCACCACGCTCTGCCCATAGCAGCCGATCAATGCCGCAAGAAATACGCTGAAGGCAATATAATGGGGGACAATTCCATAGAAGAAGAGCGGCACCAACCCGATGATCGGGACAATGAACGCCACCATCACAGGGATTCTCTTAAAGAGCGCCAACGCATAAAAAAGCGCCGCCACCAATGCCACCAATACCAACGCTACCGAAAGATAGCGCCCTAAAATGGAAGGATTCTTCAAATAAGAAGAAAGATCCATGGTCATCTGCTCAAGATAACCGGAATAGCCCTCCTGAGAGCCGAGAAGATAGATAATATAATTGAGGGTAATGGTAAAAGCACGGCCGATATAGCGAGCCATCTTCAAGGTAAGCGGATAGGCTATCAGCAAAATGGCCGCAAGGCCGCCGAGAAGGCTGAAAAAGACCCGCTTATACCATGTAAAGAGAATCATCAGCGCAAAGGCAATCCCGCCGATGAGCACCACCAATATCGGATGAATCTTCATTCCCAAGGCGGTGGTATTGCAGAAAAGATACCCGCAAAGGCCGATGAATAAAAGCAAGATCTCCAGCCAGATTCCCAAGCGATCGGAGCGCTTCTCCATCTGCACCGTTGGGGTTACCAATATCGGTTTTTCTTTTTTCTTAATTTGCATCTTATCTTTCCAATTCTGATAATGTAATTACTTTCATATCCGAGCCGTATTCCTGCTGGATCTGAGGGCGAACCACCAAATACTGCACCTTGCAGTTGATTCCCTCCAGCTCTTCGCTGACCGTCTCCCAAAGGGTCTTACTGTCCATTGAAGATACCACATAAAGCGCGCCGCCCTGCAAAGCGCCCACATCCATCTCCCGCAGGGTCTCATAGATCCTGCCTCCGGCCGGCATGGGCGACATGGCGAATTGCTCATCTGCCAGCATCTGCTCAGCAGGGTTTCCGATGCTATGGGTCTGCAAAGCGCCGCCGGGGCCGGCATAAGCCAAGGTGCTGCGAGCCCCTTGCTCTGCAAGGGCAGAGGTTACCTGACGGGCAATTTCCACCACACAGTCTGTCAGATGGCGGTTTTGCCGCTGATCCTCTTCATGGGGAAAAAGATCGGCAAGGACCATAATATTATCGCAGGAATTCTCCCAATAGGTCTTTACAATCATTTTTGAAAGGCGAGCCGAAAGCTTCCAATGAACCTGCCGCAGCGTATCATATTCATTAAATTCGCGGATACCGGAAATATCTCCGCTGTTGCGGGTCTCCTGCCCGCCGGCGGTGGCAGTATTCTCCTGCTCTTGGCGGGCAGGCTCCACCGCAAAATTCAAAGCCAAATTCCGAGGGCCGACAACGACAGCCCCCTCTTTCCCAACCTTTCGGCGGATGCTGAATAAACGCAGAAAGTCGTAGAAAACCACGCTCTCTACGCCCACTTTATAAAGACCCCGCACTTGAAATTTCAAAGGGATCTCCAGCGTAGTGGTGCCCACCGCGGCATATTGAACCACCGATACGCCGCTGACCGCCCGATCCCCTTCCGGTGCGTTGGTAAAATGCTTGATCTTGATCATGGGAAGCATGATGGGGGTGCGGCTGATGATCTTCATCTTAATAGAGAAGTCAGCCAATCGCTCCACCCGCTCCGGCGGAAGCTCCGCCTCAATACGGATCAAAAGCATGCTGATCAGCAGGCAAAGAAGGGAGAAGAAGGGAATCACCAATACCAGCGCCAACGTAAAGAGGGAGATGGAATCAAAGAGGGCCTGAGAAAAGATGAAGGCACCGATCAGCAGGCCTAAATAAATCAATCGTGAACGAAGCATCGTTATTTCACCACAGGTACTTTGACCTTCTCCTGAAGGTCTGCCAAAAGCTGAGAAGCGCTCATTCTCTCAATCTTTGCTTCGGGCGCAAGCATAATACGATGCGCCACAATCGCATCATAAAGGGCCGTTACATCCTTGGGCGTTACATAGCTTCTCCCCTCAATCACAGCCGAAGCGCAAGCCGCCCGCATCAGAGAAAGGGAAGCACGGGGAGAGGCAGCCAACGCCACCAGATGATGGCCGCGCGTTGCGCAGACCAGCTCGACGATATATTTCAGAATCTTCTCATCCACAAAGACCTCTTCCACTGCCTTTTGCATAGCAAGAAGCTCCTCGGCAGTGGCCACCGGCTCAACCTGAGAAAGGGGATTTTCTCCATGGCGGGTTGCCACAATCATCTGCTCCTGCTCGGGGGTAGGATAGCCCATCGACATCTTCATCAAAAAGCGGTCCAGCTGCGCCTCGGGCAGCGGATAAGTCCCCATATAGCCTACAGGGTTTTGAGTCGCAACGACCATGAAGGGCTCGGGCAGCGGATAGGTAACACCATCTACCGTTACCTGCCGCTCCTCCATCACCTCCAGCAAGGCAGACTGGGTCTTGGGAGAGGTACGGTTGATCTCATCGGCAATGAGAATATTGGTCATACAAACGCCCGGTTTATAGGTAAATTCCCCTGTTTTCATATCCGGTGCGGTAAAGCCGGAAATATCAGTAGCCATGACATCGGGTGTAAACTGCACACGCTTACAATCCAGCCCCGTTGCCTTGGCAAGGGCGCTTGCAGCGGTGGTTTTTCCCACGCCGGGTACATCCTCGATCAGGATATGCCCTTTGGAAAGCAGGGCGATCAGCAGCAGATGAAGCTGCTCATCCTTTCCCACAATGACCTTCTTCATCTCATTGGTAATCTTTTGGCAAATCTCCTGCGCCTTGGCGACATTTTGCTTCTCTTCCATGATTTTATCTCCTTAAATATATAATTATCTATTATAAATAATAGCATAATATATTTTTCATTTCAACCACTCAAGCAAAAGTTCAGGCAAAATTTACATTCATTTCCCTTGACTTGCATTTTTATAGCGGTATAATTATTTTTGAGATTTTTAGTCGAAAGGAAGAATGTGGATGAAATTACTCAAGTTTCTGCGCCCCTATTGGTTTTGGGCGTTGCTGACCCCCCTCTCCATGATCGGAGAGGTCATCGCCGATCTTACCCAACCCAAGCTGATGAGCCGCTTGGTCAACGAAGGGGTATTGGCGGCCGATCAGCAGCTGATTCTCTCCATCGGGCTCCGCATGCTTCTGATTGTTTTTCTAGGCGGCCTTGCGGGAACCTCCTGCTCTGTCTTTGCAAGCCTTGCCTCTCAAAATTTTGCTTGCGACCTCAGAAAAGAAGTCTTCCGCAGCGCCATGTCCCTCTCCTTTCAGCAGACCGATCGATTTACCACCGGCTCGCTGATCACCCGCCTGACCAATGATATTACTCAAATGCAGCATTTTGTCGAGCAATGCTTGCGGATGTTTGTGCGCTCAGGGATGATGTTTCTGGGCGGCATTGTCATGATGCTCTCCCTTCATTCCAAATTCGGCCTGATGCTCCTTGGCGCCCTCCCCATCCAAATTCTTTTGATGGGGCTGATCCTGAAAAAGGCCAATCCCCTCTATGCCAAGGTGCAAAAGCGGCTGGATAAGCTTAATAATGTCATGCAGGAAAATGTCAACGGTGCACGAATGGTAAAAGCCTTTGTGCAGGAAGAGAGGGAAACAGAGCGCTTCAACCAAGCCAACGAGCAGTTGACCGAGACCAATCTGAAGGTGGCCTATATCGTAGCCCGCCTCTCTCCCCTGCTTTCCATCATCATGAATCTTTCCGTGGTCGCACTGATTTATCTGGGCGGCTTGGAAGTGATGGCCGGCAAGATGCAGATCGGCACCATTATGGCGGCAATTACTTATAATACCCAAGTGCTTCATTCGGTAATGATGGTCAGTATGATGTTTCAATCCATCGCCCGCGGCCGCGCCAGTGCCAAGCGGCTGACCGAAGTGCTCAATACCACCCCCGCCATTGAAGGCGGCACGCTCTGCGCCGATTCTTTAGGAGAGATCACCTTTGAAAATGTCTCCTTCCATTATCCGGGCTTTGAAGGGCGGGAAGTGCTGAAAGAGATTTCTCTCACCATCAAAAAGGGCGAAAATCTTGCCATTCTCGGTGCTACCGGCGCTGGAAAATCCTCCTTTATTCATTTAATCACCCGCTTCTATGATGCCACCGAAGGAAGGCTGCTGATCAACGGCCGGCCCGTGGAGGAATATGATCTTCATTCCCTGCGGGAGCGGGTGGCGGTAGTGCTCCAAAAAAGCGAGCTTTTCAGCGGAAGTATCGCTGAAAATATCCGCTGGGGCAATCCCGATGCCACCGACGAACAAATTATTTGGGCAGCCAAAATTGCCCAAGCCCATGAATTTATCTCTAAAATGCCTGAGGGCTATGAGACGATGATCGCCGAAAAAGGCGCCTCCCTCTCCGGCGGGCAAAAGCAGCGGATCTCCATTGCCAGAGCCTTGGTTCGGCGGCCGGAGCTTCTGATTTTAGATGATAGCACCTCCGCGCTGGATCTTGCCACCGAGGGAAAGCTGCGTGCTGCCATCCGAAAAGAAATGAAAGGCACCACCTTGATCACCATCGCTCAGCGCATCGCAAGCGTAAAGGAATGTGATCGCATTGCTGTCTTGGAAGATGGAGGCCTTGCCGCCATCGGCGATCATGAAACCCTATTGCGAGAAAGCGCGGTCTATCGGGATATTGATCAATCCCAGACCAAAGAAGGGGGGATTCAAAATGGCTGAGCCTCGCCAAAATCCCGCCATGCAGGCCATCCGCCCCGGCAGAAGAGGGCCTGTAGTAGAAGTAGAAAAACCCAAAGATCTCAAGGGCACCTTAAAGCGATTGCTTCGTTATTTGGGAAAGACAAAGCGTAGCTTTATTGTCTTAATGATTGCGACCCTGCTGATTACTGCCGCCAATCTTTTGGCGCCTGCTCTTCAGCAAAAAGCCATCGATGCCCTCAGCGGCTCATTAATCAAGCAGATGCTGCTGATGCTTCTTTTCTTGGGAATCACCTATCTTTTCCATCCCATCTTTACCTATCTGCAGGGGATCTTCTCTGCTCGCCTGGCCCAAGGAGTCGTGCGGTCCATGCGGAAGGATCTTTTCGCCCGCTTGGTAAAGCTCCCCATCCGCTATACCGATTCTCATAACCACGGCGATATTATGAGCCGTATGACCAATGATGTAGAGAATATTTCCAATAGTATCTCCACCTCTGTGGCCTCCCTTTGCTCCGCGGTGCTGATGGTAGTAGGCTGCTTCATCATTATGGTTCTCTATTCTCCCCTGCTGGCCTTGGTCAGCACCCTCACCATCGGGCTCACCCTGCTTGCTACTACCTTTATCACTAAATTTATGCGCCGCTTCTTTGTGCGGCAGCAGCGGATTTTGGGGGCTGTCAACGGTCAAGTAGAGGAAATGGTCTCGGGCTATCGCACCGTAGTGGCTTATAACCGCCAGCAGAAGGCTGTTTTGCATTTTAATTCAACCAGCGACCGCCTGAAAAAGACCGCCATTTTTGCCAATATCTTCGGCGGCTGCATGGGCCCTGTCATGAATTTCATCAATAATGTGGGCTTTTTGCTGATCGCGATTGTGGGAGGCTATCTTGCAAGCCTCTCCCCCGCCCATCTCTTGCATATCTCCGTGGGAACCATTCAAGCCTTTCTTCTTTATTCCAAGCAATTTTCCCGCCCCATCAATGAGATTGCCAATCAATATGCCGCTATTCAGACAGCCATTGCCGGTGCAGAGCGCATCTTCGAGGTGATGGATTCTCAGCCCGAGGATCAAGGCGGCAGCCATTCTATGGATCCTAAAGCGGTAAAGGGTAAGCTTTCCTTCCGCCATGTAGAATTCGGGTATCTTCCCAATAAGCCGGTCTTGAAAGATTTCAATTTGGAGGTTGAAGCGGGCCAAAAGATTGCCATTGTGGGCGCTACCGGCTCGGGAAAGACCACCATTGTAAATCTTCTGACCCGTTTCTATGATATTGATGGCGGCGATATCCTGATCGACGACATCTCCATCCGCGATCTTCCCCGCGCCGATCTTCGCCAAAGCCTTGCCATTGTCTTGCAAGATACGGTGCTCTTCTCCGATACCATTGCCAATAATATCAGCTACGGCCGCCCCGATGCCACCATGGAAGAGATTCGCGCTGCCGCCGAAACCTCCGGCGCAGATCGCTTTATCCGCCGCTTGAAGGATGGTTATGATACCCTTCTGACAGAAGGAGGCGGCAATCTTTCCCAAGGCCAGCGGCAGCTTTTGAATATTTCAAGAGCGATCCTTGCCGATCCCAGCATTTTGATTTTGGATGAGGCCACCTCCTCGGTCGATACCCGCACCGAGATGCGCTTGCAATCTGCCATGCTCAAGCTGATGGAGCATCGCACCAGTCTGGTCATCGCTCACCGCCTCTCCACCATTCGGGATGCCGATAAAATCATTGTTATTGAAGATGGGCGGATCGTGGAAGAAGGAAGCCATGAGACCTTGCTTGCCCAAGAGGGCACCTATTTTAGGCTCTATCAATCCCAATTTGCAGGGATTGCCACTTAATCTTTCATTTTCCCATTGACGGAAAAGAAATCTTCTTGTAAAATAATAGAATAATACCATTTGAAGGAGTATAAAAATGCGCTACCAAAGCACCCGCAATAAAAATCTTACCGCCAGCGGCCCCGAAGCCATTCTTCGCGGCATCGCACCTGATGGCGGGCTTTATATGATCCCCGATTTCGGGGAGATCAAGCTGGATTGGAAATCCCTCTTGGAGCTGGATACCATCCCCATGGCCGCCAAGATCCTGCAGGCCTTGCTGCCCGATTTCACCCCTGAAGAAATGCAAGAGTTGGCCCAAAAGGCCTACTGCGGCAAATTCGAGACCGATGAGCTGACCCCCTTGGCAGAGGTGGGAGATCGCTATGTATTGGAGCTGTTTCGCGGGCCTACCAGCGCTTTTAAGGATGTAGCCTTATCCATGCTGCCCCAGCTGATGACCGCCTCTCGCAAAAAGGCAGGCCAAGAGCAGGATATTGTCATCCTCACCGCCACCAGCGGAGATACCGGCAAGGCCGCATTGGAAGGCTTCCATGATGTGGAAGGCATCAAGATTATGGTCTTCTATCCCAATAACGGCGTATCCGCCGTGCAAAAGGCCCAAATGGTAACCCAGCAGGGCAGCAATGTAAAGGTCGCTGCCATCAACGGCAACTTTGATGATGCGCAGACCGGCGTCAAGAATACCTTTGCCGCCGCACTGGGAGATCCTGCCTATTGCCTCTCCTCTGCCAATTCCATCAATATCGGCCGCTTGGCCCCTCAGGTGGTTTATTATTTCAAAGCCTATGCCGATCTTTTGAAAAAAGGCAGGATTCAATTGGGGGATGAGGTTACCTATGTGGTCCCCACCGGTAATTTCGGCGATATTCTGGCAGGCTATTTTGCCAAAAAGCTGGGCTTACCCGTCAAAAAATTCATCTGCGCTTCCAATCAAAATAAAGTCCTTACCGATTTCCTCAACGAAGGCCTCTATGATCGCAAGCGCCCCTTCTATAAGACCACCTCTCCTTCGATGGATATTCTCGTCTCCAGCAATTTGGAGCGCCTGCTCTTTATGATGAGCGATTGCGATAGTACTCTGGTTGCTTCCCTGATGAAGGATCTGAATGAAAAGGGCAGCTATCAAGTGCCCGAGGAAATGCTGAAAAAGATCCAAGCTGAATTTGCCGCCGGCTTTTGCGATGATGAGCGAACTGCTCAAGCCATCGCAAAGGTTTGGAAAGAGCATGGCTATCTGATGGATACCCATACCGCCGTGGCATGGGCGGTCAGCGAAGATTATGAAGGAGAGGAGCCTTTGGTGGTTCTCTCTACCGCCTCCCCCTTCAAGTTCCCCCATGCGGTCCTCTCTGCTTTGGGCGAGGCTCCTTGCGAGGATGAATTTGAATCCTTAAATCAGCTCTCTGCTTTGAGCGGCCTGCCGATTCCTAAAAATCTGGCCGGTCTTAAGAGCGCAAAAGTCCTTCATACCGATGTAATCGAGAAGGATTCTTTGGTCAATTACGCGCTGGAGCTTGCTAAAAAGCAAATTTGGTAAATTTCAAAAACAATAAATCAGCCCCCGAAAATCAACGATTTTCGGGGGCTATTTTTAGATTATATCGGTGTAAATTTACACCTTTTGCCGTTTATTCCATTTCAATCGGATCAAGGGCAACATCCTCTTCCCGATAACGAGTCAAGGTTACTCTGCGGGTCTCATTTTCTTGGGTGAAGATCAATTTCATGGTATTGATTCCCTCTCGCTCATAGCGATAGACATAAATAGTCCCATCCTCTGTGGTCAGCGTAAAATCATCAGGGCTCTGCTCATAGGTCCCTGCAAGGATATTATCGCCATTCACAAGGAAGAAGGTCTGCTCCGATTCATTAAATTCAAGGGAGACATCGCCCCCTTCCCAAATTCCGTTGAGCCAGTGGCGATTCACCACTGTTGCAAAAAAGATCCAGATGCCAAGGCCGATGGCCAAAAGGCTTCCGCCCACGCTCACAACCCATACCGCCCATTTCGGCCATTTTTTACGCACCTTTGGGCGATTGAGGCCGCATTTGGGGCAGATTTTTTGGGGATCATTATGCTCCGTACCGCACCGAGAACAAATCATTTCACCATTCTCCTTAAATGCCGGCCATCTTCTATGATTAGAAGATGGCCGGCATTTATTTATTCACCTAAATTTGCAAAGAGATTCAAGAAGTTGAGATCATCGTCCACAACATCTTCCTTCTCTTCCACCTTCTCATCTGCCACAGGGAAGAGATCTACCGCCTCAGCAGCGGCAGCCAACCCGCGAGATTGGCCTTTGGTGGGGAAGCCGGTGGCGATCACTGTTACAATAATCTCATCCTGCAGATCCTCATTCAGAGCCACACCCCAGATGATATTGAAGTCGGATCGTAGCCATGTCGTTCTGTGAGCCAAG
>JAZMZQ010000036.1:0-2489 GCA_045586045.1 Eubacteriales bacterium | reverse complement strand
TGGCCTTTCCCTGTCTTTGCAAGTGAACCATATAAAATCACCTTAAACAAATTGGCCGCATGGTTATTTTCTTTGAAGATTTTACATGCTTTTTCAGGGCCAATGGTATGGGAGCTGGAAGGGCCTCGGCCGATTTTATAGATTTCGGCAACGGAAGTCATACCTTTGATCGCCTTATTTACCGATTTATTTTTGGGCTTTTCGTAAAAATAGTCCATCGGTACATTAAAAATTTTTGATAAGCAATAGATATGCTTGGCAGAAGGCTGAGAGAGGCCGTTTTCCCATTTGGATACCGCTCTGTTGCTAATGCCTAAATTTTCGCTGAGGGCCTTCTGAGAAATTTTATTTTGAATCCGCAATTCCTTGATGGCTTGTGCGCAAAATTTTTCCATTTTTTTGAACCTCATTCTTATTTTATGTTTTTATTCTATCATAGAATCGTTCAACTATAAAGTAATTTCTTGAAACAATTTACTTTTCTATCAACCGGCAGTTGATTATAAATGATTTTTAGCGAAAATTCAGATTGACCCGTCTATTCTATAATGATATAATCAAAGTATCATTTTGAATTGTGGGGGAATCCAATGTATAATTATCGTATTCAAAAAATTCAGGAAAGCCTTGAAAAAGGGGAGGCAATGCTGATAACATCGGGATCCAATCGCTTTTATTTTACCGGATTCCGCTCTTCTGCAGGCTTTCTGTTGGTCGCAAAGGAGAGAGCAGATTTTGTGATTGATTTTCGGTATTATGAGCGTGCCAAAAATCTTATAAAAAGCTGCAATGTTCATCTGTCTCAGAGCAATATGAGTGCTATATTCGATGAATTGATAAGCTTGAGCGCAATTAAACGCATTTATGTTGAAACCGGATCCCTAAGTATTGATGGAATGATGCGCTATGCCGGCTACGCGAAAGAAGTTGATTTCTCTACCGATAATCGCATTGAGCGCGTAATTCGCTCGTTGAGAAGTATTAAATCGGATGCGGAAATAGATTGCATCAGAAAAGCGCAAAAGATCACAGACGATACTTTTCGCTATATTTTGGGGCGAATTGAAGCGGGAAGAACTGAGCGCGAGGTGATGCTGGATATGGAATTTTATTTGCGCCGGCAGGGAAGTGAAGGGGTATCTTTCAATTTCATTGTATTGGGTGGTAAAAACTCTTCTTCTCCTCATGGATCACCTTCTGATAAGATTCTTGAAAAAGGCGATTTTCTCACCATGGATTTCGGCGCTGTGATTGAGGGATATCGCTCTGATATGACTCGTACTGTCGCAATTGGAAGTGTCAGCGACGAGCAACAAATGGTTTATAATACGGTATTGGATGCCCAACTTGCAGCGATTAATGCGATTAAGGCAGGGAAGATCTGTAAGGATATTGATAATATTGCAAGGTCTTTGATTTATAATGCAGGATATGCAGGGTGTTTTGGTCATGGGCTGGGTCATAGCGTTGGAATTGATGTCCATGAATCACCCAGTTTTAATACTTCGGATGAGAGTATTCTGAAGTCGGGTATGGTCCTCACGGTTGAGCCGGGGATTTATCTCGAGGGAAAATATGGTGTGCGGATTGAAGATATGGTTGTGGTAACCGATAGTGGTTGTGAGAATCTGACTCATAGCCCGAAGGAACTTATCATTTTATAAAAAATGTGGGCTTACGCCCACATTTTTTATTGTTCATCAGAAATAGGCTTTCTCTTTATCTTTGAAAGCGGATTTTTCATGGATGCATTTTTAATTTGTTCGCTATCAACATGCACATAGATTTGGGTTGTGCTTAAATTTTCATGGCCTAATACATCCTGAAGCACACGGATGTCAACCTCACCATATCGATGCATCAGTGTTGCAGCGGTATGGCGCAGTTTATGGGTAGATAAATGTTGCCCGCTCAGTCCTGATAAGGTAAGATATTTTTCTACTATATTTTGGACGGCCCTTCGAGAAATTCGCCGCCGATTTCTGCTGATGAATAGAGCTTCCGGATCTTGAATCCCTTCTTTAGGGCGTTCATGGTTTACATAATCATTAATCGCAGCACGGCAAGCGTCATTAAGGTAAATTGTACGCTGCTTATTGCCTTTACCGGTTACCACTACAAATTCATTAGATACATCTTTGATATTTAATGAAACCAGCTCTGCAAGCCGTAGGCCGCAATTCAAAAAGATTGTAATAATAGCGAAATCTCTTCGGCTATGACGAATGGATTGCAGTAATTCCGCACTTTCTTCCAAAGTCAGATGTTTGGGGAGATTTTTTCTGGGGGAGGGGGTTTCAATCTTTTCCATAGGATTTGTTTCAAGCTGATGGGTTTTAATGGTCATATACTTAAAATAAGTGCGCAGTGTTGCCATTTTCCGCGCTACACTGCGAGGACCATTGCTTCGAACTTCGCGGCAATAATATAGATAATCATAGATATCAGCAGTTGTAATTGATGAAGTCGGATCGTAGCCATGTCGTTCT
>JAZMZQ010000035.1:0-13600 GCA_045586045.1 Eubacteriales bacterium | reverse complement strand
ATCCTTAGCAATAATCACATTAGTGGGATTGAAATCGCCATGGCAGACCTTGGTATGCTTCTTCATTCCCTCCAAGCGGGTATGAAGCTCATAGCGGGTGGTGGCATCCAGCTGCGCCTGAGAGATCTTCAGATTCATCTTATCTTTCAGTTTATTGAGGTAAGGAGCACGCTTTGCATGAACGGAAAGTTGAAGATCCACGAAAAGCTCCAGATATTCATCCATCTTATCGGGATTCTTATCCATTAACTCCTGAAGGGTCTCCCCCTCAATATAATCAGAAATTATCACCCAGCGGCCGTCTTCCAAATGGGTAACCGCCTGCACATGGTTCATTTTCAAGCCGGTCTCCTCTACTCTTGCCTGATTGAGGGCCTCATTAAGGATATCCGCTTTAGAATAGCCTTGGTCGAAGATCTTATAAACCTTATCGCCATCCTTGCAGATGGTTTTTCCACCACGCTGCATCATTACATGATCAAGTTTCATATGGATTTCCCTCCTTATACATTCTCATGCTTGCCATAGTAGGCATTGAGATACATTTGCTTGATTTCGCTCATCAGGGGGTAGCGGGGATTAGCGCCGGTGCACTGATCGTCGAAGGCCTGCTCTACCATCTCATCCAAATTCTCAAGGAAGACCTTTTCATCAATTCCGTAATCCTTGATCGAGGCTTTGATTCCAACGGAAGCCTTCAGATCGTTGATGGCCTTGATCAAATTCTCCAGCTTTTCCTCATCGCTCTTGCCGCCGAGTTTCAGATAATCTGCAATCTCTGCGTAGCGGGCAAGGGTATGAGGATGATCATATTGGGAGAAGGTGCCCATCTTAGCGGGGGCTTCGGATGCATTGAAGCGCAAAACCTCCTCGATCATCAGCGCATTGGCAACACCATGGGGCAGATGATGGAAAGCGCCGAGCTTATGAGCCATAGAGTGGCAAACACCCAAGAAGGCATTGGCAAAAGCCATACCTGCCATGGTGGCTGCATTGGCCATCTTCTCGCGGGCTTCAATATCATTTTGCCCATTTTCATAGGCGCGGGGCAGATATTGGAAAATATTTTTAAGGGATTGCAGAGCAAGACCATCGGTATAATCGGTGGCCAGCATTGCCGCATATGCCTCTACTGCATGGGTTACCGCATCAATACCGGATGCTGCGGTAAGGCCCTTCGGTGCGCTCATATGAAAATCGGTATCGATAATCGCCATATTGGGGAGCAATTCATAATCGGCAAGAGGATATTTTACGCCGGTGGTCTCATCGGTAATGACAGCGAAGGGAGTAACCTCAGAGCCGGTACCCGCAGAGGTGGGGACAGCAATGAAATAGGCCTTCTCGCCCATTTTCGGGAAGGTGTAAACTCTCTTACGAATGTCGATAAAACGCATCGCCATATCCATAAAATCGGCTTCGGGATGCTCATACATCACCCACATGATCTTAGCCGCATCCATTGCGGAGCCGCCGCCCAACGCGATAATCGTATCGGGCTTGAAGGCAGCCATCTGCGCGGCGCCTTCCTTGGCATTGCCGAGGGTAGGATCGGGCTGCACATTAAAGAAGGTGGTATGGGCAATGCCCATCTCATCCAGCTTATCGGTGATGGGCTTGGTATAGCCATTTTCATAAAGGAAAGTGTCTGTTACGATAAATGCCTTTTGGGCACCGCGGACGGTTCTAAGCTCATCCAATGCCACAGGGAGGCATCCTTTTTTGATATATACCTTTTCAGGTGCGCGGAACCAAAGCATATTTTCCCTTCTTTCAGCTACAGTTTTGATATTCAAAAGATGCTTCACCCCTACATTCTCGGAGACCGAGTTGCCGCCCCAAGAGCCGCAGCCCAAAGTAAGAGAGGGAGCAAGCTTGAAATTATAAAGATCACCGATGCCGCCATGAGCGGAAGGGGTATTGAGCAGAATACGGCAGGTCTTCATCCGAGCGGCAAAGAGATTGAGCTTTTCTCGCTCGCATACTTCATTGAGATAGATGGAAGAGGTATGGCCAAAGCCGCCATCCTCTACCAACCGCTCTGCTTTATTGAGCGCATCCTCGAAAGAGGTGGTCTTATACATTGCAAGGACAGGAGAAAGCTTCTCATGAGCAAATTCCTCGGAAAGCTCCACGCTCTCTACCTCACCAATCAAAATCTTGGTGCTTTCAGGGACGGTTACTCCCGCCAAAGCAGCAATGGTAACAGGACGCTGACCTACAATCTTGGCATTCAGTGCGCCGTTGATGATGATGGTCTTGCGAACCTTTTCAATCTCATCCTCTTTAAGGAAATAGCAGCCGCGCTTCTCAAATTCTGCTCGGACAGTATCATAAATCTTATCGCTGACCAATACTGCTTGCTCCGAGGCGCAGATCATGCCGTTATCAAAGGTTTTGGAATGGATAATGGAATTGACCGCCAGCAGAATATCCGCGCTCTCATCAATGATGGCGGGGGTATTTCCTGCCCCTACGCCCAGAGCGGGAGTGCCGCTGGAGTAGGCGGCCTTTACCATGCCCGGACCACCGGTGGCAAGAATGATATCCGCTTCCTTCATAACCGTATTGGTCATCTCCAGAGAAGGGACATCGATCCAGCTGATGATCCCTTCGGGAGCACCTGCTGCCACAGCCGCATCCAAAATCAGCTTTGCAGCTGCGATGGTGCTCCCCTTTGCACGGGGATGAGGGCTGATGATAATTCCGTTACGAGTCTTCAATGCCAAAAGACATTTGAAGATGGCGGTGGAGGTGGGATTGGTGGTAGGAATTACCGCCGCAACCACACCGATCGGCTCTGCAATCTTCATCGTGCCAAAGGCTTTATCCTCTTCAATGACGCCGCAGGTCTTGGTATCTTTATATGCATTATAGATGTATTCAGCAGCATAGTGATTTTTAATCACTTTATCTTCCACTATGCCCATGCCCGTCTCAGCCACTGCTTCTTTCGCAAGGGAGATACGAGCCTGATTGGCTGCCACCGCAGCCGCCTTAAAGATCTCATCCACCTGCTCTTGGCTATAGGTGGCAAAAATCTTTTGAGCCGCCCTTACGCGGGAGAGCTCTTGCATCAACTGCTCCACACCATCTACAATGGTACGATTTTGCTCCATGATATTGAATCTCCTTTTCATAGAATTCTTTGCTTCCGCTCTATTCTATCTCAGAAAATCCGAAAAGTGAAATATAAAAAAAGCATAAGTGCCATGCTTTATAAAGCATGGCACTTTTGGCTTATAAATTGGGAATTCTCTCTTTTTCTTCCAGCAAAGCCTTAATAAACGCACGATCCAAATCCGAGAGGGTATAGCCCTGCCGATAGATCAGCACATCCCGATAGACTCTGCGATTGACATTACATTTCTTTTGGACCAAGCCATATTTTTCCGGCATTTCGTCGGTAAGCGGAGAGACCCACATAAAGGAATTGGGGATCTTCTCCAAAAGGGAGAATTGGCTCGCCCGCTCAAAAATATTGATCCGCTTATCCACATATTCCGAAAGTTCTGCCTTCTTGACATCAATCTGAGGCAGATTGGGCACATAAGGATCTGCATGGCAGATTTCAAAATAAGGCGCCAAATCCTCGGGGCTAATCTGCTCCTTTTTAGCCAAGGGATGATTTTTACTCATCAGAAGGCAATAGGAGAATTCAGAAATTGTCTCACAAACCAGCTTTTTATCATGAAACTGGTTTTTGAAATACTGCTCAAAGCCTTCCTGATAACGGACGATTCCCAAATCAAACTCTTCCCGCACCACATTCAGTATGGTGCGCATGGAATTGGTCTCTTTATAATAGATATCTGCCGGCTCCCCTACGCCAAGCTTGGAAGCAAATGCGGCAAATGCGGCCGAGATATAGCTGGCGCGCGGAGCAGAAAGGGAAAACCGACGCGCCTGAACGCGCCCATTCCGATAAAGCTCCTCCATTTCATCTACTTGAGCAATGATCCGCTTGGCATAGCGCAAAAATTCCTCACCGTCCGCTGTAATGGAAATTCCCTTAGAGGTACGATTAAAGATAGTAATCCCCAAGCTTTCCTCCAGCTCCTTAACGGCGCGGGAAAGATTGGGCTGACCCATATAAAGATTTTCCGCTGCTTTACTGATGGATCGGGTTTTTTCAATTTCTACTGCGTATTTTAAGTGAACGATGTTCAAAGAACTGCCTCCATTTTACCAAACTTCAGATACGCCAAGGGCGCCAAACATCCCTACGGAAAAGATCACAACAAGAACGATCATCAAGATTCCAAGCACCAAAGAGATTCCTGCCAAAATCAGATTCGATCTGGCCCAATTGCGGAAGGTCTCATTCTTGGCACTATCGCCAAAGCCCCATACAAAGAGCATGACAATATAAATAATGCCGCCCACTACGGGAATCAAGGGGATTAACTGATAAAGGAGCCATTTACCGGTAGACACGGCCTCGCCCTCGCTCTTTTGCCCATAATACTCCGGAGAGGGTTGGTATGTAGGGGGAATCGGCGCAGCTTCTGCCGCTTCCGGCATCGGCTGACCGCAAACAGTGCAGAATTGCACCTCATCATCAAAGGTTGCATTACATTTCGGACAAATCTTCATTTCTATTTCCTCCTATATGAAATTTAATTATTATATGTTCTCGGCACACGTTTTCCGATGCCGCAGATCAACTCATAATGGATGGTGCCCAGCTCCTTTGCCAGCGCATCATAAGGAATTCCATCCCCCATCAAAATCACTTCATCCCCTGCTTTGCAAGGAATCGCACTCACATCTGCCATCATTTGGTCCATACATACATTGCCCAAAATTTTGGCCTTTTTTCCGCCGATCAGCACATATCCCTTATTGGAAAGGGAGCGAGGATATCCATCGGCATAGCCTGCGCTCAAGGTAGCCACCCGCATGGTATCTTTACTTTCAAAGCGGCGGCCGTAGCTGATAAATCGGCCTTTCGGCAGATCTTTTACAAAAGAGATGGTCGTCTTCATCACCATGGCAGGGCGATAAGGATTTTCTCTTCCGCCTGCCTCCAGACCATAAAGGACAATCCCTGCCCGCACCATATCCAGATGGTAGGAAGGATTCAAAAATACCCCCGCACTGTTGGCAACATGGCAAATAGGAGAAAGGCCGTTTTTCTTCAAAAGATCTCTTACTGCCATAAAGCGCTCAAATTGCTGAGCGGTATAGGCCTCTTCCCCATCGGTATCGGCTACCGAGAAATGGGTAAAAAGCCCTTCCAATTCCAAGGCGGGCATGCGGCTCACCTCAAGGATCGCCTCTGCTGCGGCCTCGCAATCGAATCCATCAAAACCGATTCGGCCCATGCCCGTATCCAAAGCGCAATGGACCTTAGCACGCTTTCCCGCCTGCTCTGCCGCTTTGCTTAAGAGAGCGGCAGCTTCTTTTTCAAAGACGGTCTGGCAAAGATCATATTCCAAAAGATAGGGAAAAAAAGCAGGGTCGGTATAGCCCAGAATCAATATGGGCTTTTGGATTCCAAGCTTCCTCAGCTCCACTGCCTCCTGCAGGCAGGAAACGCCGAAATAATCAGCGCCCTTTTGCTGCAGCAAGGGGGCAACCTGCGCCACTCCATGGCCATAGGCATCGGCTTTAACCACTGCCATAACCATGACGGACGAGCCCACCTCTTTACGGACAGTATCATAATTTTCAGCGATGGCGGAAAGATCCACCTCCGCCCATGTTCTCTTAAAATTCTTCATTCCAGCTCCTTAAAGGCTTGATCGATATATTCTGCAATGATTTCAGGCTGAAGGGTACGGGAAGAATGATCCTTGCAAGCAAGGTGCGCCCCACGATTATGAAGCCACACCCCGCATTTTACCCCCTCAAAGGGATCTGCCTGAAAATCGCTTGCCAAGAGGCCCGCAATCAGCCCTGCCAGAAGATCTCCGCTTCCCCCGCGGGAGAGCGCAGAGCAGGGTTTGGAGAGGATGGCGGTGCGAGAGCCATCGGTTACCAAAGTGGCCGCATCCTTCAGCACCAAAATCACCTGATGCTTTTTCGCAAAGGCGGCAGCCAGTTGAAGGCGATCTTTTTTGAGAGCCTCTACGCTGACTCCTAAAAGACGGGCAAATTCCCCTAAATGGGGAGTCAGCACGGTAAGATACCCCTTGCGGGAAGAAAGGGCCTCTCGGATATGCCAAAGGCCATCACCATCCACCACAAGGGCAGATGCATTCTTCCAAAGGTAACGCATCCTGCGGCCGGCCAAAATCCCTCGGCCAAGGCCGCTTCCCGCCAACCAAATGCTGCGAAAATCAGCGCGCACTGCCGCAGGGCTTTTTAATATCGGGCCATAGAATTTGGCGGCAGCTGCTCTGCGAGGAGCAGAGGGCAGATAGCCATAGATCAGCCCCACGCCGCTTTTCAGCGCGCCCAAAAGGGCAAGGGCGGCGGCTCCGCTATAGCGGGCGCAGCCCACCAAAAGGCCCACATCTCCAAAGCTGCTTTTATGCCCCCATTCCTCTCTTGGAGGGAGGCTACATTCCAGCTCCTCGAGCATCATATCATCGGCATAGGATTTCGGGATTCCGATATCTGCCACCACTACCTTGCCGCAATCAGAAAAAAGATGGCAAGGCTTTTTATAAGCAAAGGTTACCGTCAGGATCGGCTTCAGGGTGCCTTCGGCGGGAATCCCGCTTGCGCCATCCATTCCGCCGGGCAGATCGATGGCCACAACAGGCGCTTCAATCCGATCAAAAAGTGCTTTTACTTCTTGAGGCAACGCTCCATGAAAGCCGGTACCGAAAACACCCTCTACCACCAACGGATAACCCTCCGGATCTTTCACAAAAGGGATACCGAGTTCTTTTGCTTTTTCATAATAATGGCGGCAATCGGGGCTCATCTCCCCTTCTCCTACCCTTAAGATCGCGGGAGCATATTGAGGATAAAGAAGGCAAGCCAGCGCATAGGCGTCGCCGCCGTTATTGCCATTGCCTGCCAGCAGCAATACCCGCTCATAGCCTTGCTGATTCATCAGCGCCTCTACTTCTTTATAAAGGGCTTCCGCTGCATTCTGCATCAGCTCCAAAGAGGAGAGCACGCCCTCCTCAACGGTGCGCAGATCCAGCCTCTTCATTTCTTGGGGCATAAGGATTTTCATTGCTTCTTTCCTCTTGCCCGCGCTTCAAAGACCTTTAAGATCCGCTCATCGGGCTGGAAGAGGATGCAGACCCGCTCCCCTTTTTCATCCGAGCAAAGCCAATAATAGCAAGGCTCTTCCCCTTGATTGGAAAGATAAGAAATGACCTTGCAATTCACAGAAGGCATATTTTCAATGGGGCCGTAACGCTCGGTTTTGGTAATGGAAATCTTGGAAAGCTCCTTGCGGCGCTCTTTATTGATGATCTTCCCAAAGCGAATCTCATCCTCCAAAAGGGTATATTCCCATTCGAAAAAGAAGGAGAGATACAGCCGATAGGCAAGATAGCAAAGGCCTGCGCAAAGAAGCACACCCAGCAGCCCAAGATACATAATCAAAAAGACGCCCACTAAAATGGGCAAGCCCGCATAAACCGCTCTCTTGGCTTGATCGGCAGCAGTTAATTTATATGGCAAAGTATATTCAACAAAATTTTCCATTTATGCGCCCTCTCATCATAATATATGAATTATTATATCATGCTCAAATAATAATTTCAATTAAATTACTTGATTTTCTATTATTAATATGTTAGAATAATGCAAAATGCGATGAACAGGTGTATAAAGACCGACCATCCCCCCTGCAGAGAGAAAGCGCCGTTAGGCTGCAAGCGCTTTTAGGAAACGGGCGGCGGTTTATCTTCAGCTTGGGAGCAGCGCTTTTGAAAAAGCGCCGGTTTTTCCGCCGTTATGGGATTTCAATGAGTGCCGCATATTTTTGCGGAATCAGGGTGGTAACACGAGGTATTATACCCCGTCCCTTTATGAGGGGCGGTTTTTTTATTTTTTGGAGGTTCTTAAATGAAAGAGAAACTGCAAGGAATCCGCGCCGAGGCGTTGGATCAACTGAAAGAATGTAAAGGCAAAAATGAGTTGGACGCTTTGCGGGTGCGCTACCTTGGCAAAAAAGGGGAGCTGACCGCTCTGCTGCGCGGCATGGGCGCCCTCTCCCCCGAAGAGCGGCCCAAGATGGGTGCAATGGTCAACGAAGTGCGGGGGCTGATTGAAAAGGCTTTGGAAGAAAAGCTTCATGCTTTAGAAGCAGAAGAGCTTTCCCGCCGCCTTGCAGAGGAGCAGCTGGATGTTACCGTACCGGGTGTGCAAAATCGCCTTGGCAAAAAGCATCCTTTGAGCACTGTGTTGGACGAGATCAAGGATATCTTCCTGGGGATGGGCTTCCAGATTGCCACCGGCCCTGAGGTGGAGCTGGATCATTATAACTTTGAGGCATTGAATATGCCCAAAAACCATCCTGCCCGCGATACGCAGGATACCTTCTATATCACGGAAAATATTTTGCTTCGTACCCAGACCTCTCCCATGCAGGTCCGAGTCATGGAGAAGCAAAAGCCCCCCATCAAGATCATCGCTCCCGGCAGAGTATACCGCTCCGATGAAGTGGACGCCACCCACTCTCCCCTCTTCCATCAGGTAGAAGGCTTAGTTGTGGACAAGGGGATCCGCATGAGCGATCTGAAGGGTACTTTGGAGCTTTTTGCAAAGCGGCTCTATGGCGAAGAGGCGGTTGTACGCTTCCGCCCCCATCATTTTTCCTTTACCGAGCCCTCTGCCGAAATGGATATCCGCTGCTTCTCTTGCGGCGGGAAGGGCTGCCGCCTTTGCAAGGGCGAGGGCTGGATTGAAATTTTGGGCGCCGGCATGGTTCATCCGAAGGTATTGGAAGGCTGCGGCATCGATCCCGAAGTCTATAGCGGCTTTGCCTTCGGCCTCGGCCTTGAGAGAATTGTAATGCGGCGGTTTAATATCGACGATCTGCGGTTATTCTTTGAGAATGATCTGCGGTTCTTAGAGCAATTTTAAGGAGGGAGCAATAGAATGAACGTTACTAAAAATTGGCTGAATGATTTTGTCTCCCTGCCGGAGAGTGCGGAGCAGATCGCAAAGGATATGACCATGAGCGGCTCTAAGGTGGAAACCTTCAGCTGCTGGAACGACAATGTAAAAAAAGTGGTAGTCGGTAAAGTGCTTTCCACGACCGATCATCCCGATTCCGATCATCTGCATGTATGCATGATCGACGTAGGGGAAGCAGAGCCGGTGCAGATCATTACCGGCGCCCAGAATGTGCGGGAGGGCGATTTTGTCCCCGCCGCTTTGGACGGCTCGGATCTGCCCTGCGGAATCCATATTAAGAAAGGCAAGCTGCGCGGCCTGCCCTCCAATGGTATGCTCTGCTCCTTGGGCGAGCTGAACCTGACCGTCGGTAATTTCCCCGAGTGCATTGAGGATGGGATTATGATCCTTCCCGGAGAGTATACCCCCGGCACGCCCATCGATGAAGCATTGGGCCTCAATGATCCCATGATCGAATTTGAGATCACCCCCAACCGCCCCGATTGCCTCTCGGTATTGGGCCTTGCAAGAGAAGCGGCCGCCACCTATGGCAGACCCTTCCGTAAGCCCGATTGCACCTTCCATGAAGATGCAACCGATAAAATTGAGAATTATTTGAAAATCTCTGTCGAAGATCCTATTGCCTGCCCTCGCTACAGCGCGAGAGTGGTAAAGAACATCAAGATCGGCCCCTCTCCCCTTTGGCTGCGGAATCGGCTTTTCGCAGTAGGGGTACGGCCTATCAATAATATTGTTGATATCACCAACTATGTAATGCTGGAGTATGGCCAACCCATGCACGCCTTCGACTATCGGCAGATCGGCGGCGGCGAGATCATTGTGAAGATGGCCGAGGAAGGCGAAATCTTCACCACCCTCGATGAGCAGGAGCGTAAGCTCAACAGCGAGATTCTGACCATTGCCGATGCCAATCATACCATCGCAGTGGCCGGTGTGATGGGCGGGCTCAACAGCGAGATTGAGGACGATACCACCACCATCGTCTTTGAATCGGCCAATTTCGACGGGGTACGGGTTCGCAAGGCTTCCCGTGCGCTCGGCCTTCGTACCGACGCTTCCTCCCGCTATGAAAAGGGCTTGGACCCTGTATTGGTAGAGGCTGCGCTTGATCGTGCTTGCGCTTTGGCGGAGCAGCTGGCAGGCGGTACGGTTGTTTTTGGAAAATTGGATATCAACAACGATCCCCGCACTACCCGCATCATCAACCTGCGCCCCGATCGGATCAATGCCTTTTTGGGCACCGATATCGATGAGAAATTCATGAAGGATTCGCTGGTTGCTTTGGAATTTACTGTAGATGACAGCAAGACCCCTTGGGCAGTAACCGTTCCCTCTTTCCGCGACGATGTAGAGGGAGAGGCAGATTTGGCCGAAGAGATCGTCCGCCTTTACGGCTATGATAATATTCCTACCACCCTGGTCCATATGGCTACCACCCAAGGAATGTTGACGCCCGCTCAGCAGCTGCAGAAAACCATCAACAACACCTTCCTTTCCTGCGGCTACAGCGAGATCTGCACCTATAGCTTTATCAGCCCCAAGATCTATGATAAGCTTCTGCTTCCCGCAGAAAGCCCCTTCCGCAAGAGCGTGGTCATCTCCAATCCCTTGGGAGAGGATACCAGCGTGATGCGGACCACTGCTTTGGGCAGCCTTCTGACCGCCCTTGCAACCAACTATAATAATCGCAATCTCACCGCTTGCCTCTTTGAGCCTGCTACCACCTATACCTACACCGGCGCCGATACCCTGCCCTTTGAGCAGATTGAATATGTGGCCGGTTGCTTCGGGAAGGATGAGAGCTTCTATACCTTAAAGGGTGCCATCGAGCAGGTATTGGAGGCCGCAGGCCTTGATAGCAAGGCGATAGAATTTGAGCCCAAAAAGGATTGCCCCGTGCTTCATCCGGGGAAGGCCGCATCCATCCTCTATCAGGGCGCTATGATCGGCATCATGGGCGAGGTCCATCCCCTGATCCCTGAGCAATTCGGCCTGCCGGAGGGCGTATGCGTAGCCAATCTCTATTTCAATGCCATCATGGATGCCGAGAAGGCTTCCAAGGATTATAAGCCCAGCCCCAAATTCCCCGCCACCACCCGCGATCTTGCCTTTGTATGCGAGAAGAGCCTGACCGTAGGTGCTATGGAGAAAGTAATGTGGGAAAAGGGCGGCAATATTTTAGAGAATGTGGCGCTCTTTGATATCTATGAAGGAAAGCAGATCGCCGAAGGAATGAAGAGCGTAGCCTTCAATCTCACCTTCCGCGCCGCCGACCGTACCTTGAGCGACGAAGAGATCGATAAAAAAATCAAAAAAATGATCGATTCCATCACCGCCCTCGGCGCAACCTTGCGCAGCTGACGAATATTATAAAGATTTTAACAAATTTTAACTTGTAATATTCTCTGATTGATTGTATAATAAAAATATAAATTCACAGGAGGTTTATTAAAATGCTGGAAGAAACACTTGCCTTCAAAATTAAAAAAGAGGAAAAGATGAAGATGAAGGAGATCCTCACAGCGGTTTACGATGCCCTGAAGGAAAAGGGATACAACCCCCTGAATCAGATCGTCGGCTATATCCTCAGCGAAGATCCCACCTACATCACTAATCATAATAATGCCCGCGCACTCATTCGTAAAATTGATCGGGACGAGCTGCTGGGTGAATTGGTGAAATTTTATTTAGACAACTAATTCTATTCAATAAAAAATCCTCATTCGCTATTGCGAATGAGGATTTTTTTATTTTATTTTCGCTTGGTCCGGCTGATAGCCTTCGGGTAGATCAAAGGGATAAAGCCCTTTGGGAAGATTTTTCCATTGGAAAAGCTTCAGATTGGAAGCGCCTGCACCCGGTGTATCTGCCACATAAATCAGATCACTAATGACAGAATAAGGCGCTCTGAAGGAGGTATTGGCCTTAACGACCACCAAATCATAAAAGCTGGGCTCCATGCCGAATTGGCGGTAAATAAAGGGAGAGCCCGAGTGGGACACTTGCTCACAGAGGAGAATATCGATATTACCGAAATTCACGACCGCAGAAAGGCCCAAATAGCCGGTTCCGCTCTTATAGGCGTGAAAGTAGCCATCATGCAGGGAACGGACCATGCCCTCCCCCTTAAAGGGGCCGGGCATTCCTACTGTATAGCCGGCACCGATTGAGAATTCACCTTTTTTGCCAACGCCGATCTCAAAGGCTTTTTTAACCGATACGGGATCTACGACAAACATACAGGTGCGCAGATTGCTTCCCCGCTCCTGCAACCGCATGGCTACAACCGGACTATCGCCCACACATCCGCCGTTGGGAGAATCAGCAGAATCAGCCAGAATCACCGGCTTACCGCTCTGATTTTCCTCGGCAATATCGATAATTTTATCCACATCCACCAGATCGGGCCAAGCTTCATCCCGCAGATCAAAAAGCCCTTTAGCCAGAATATCTGCGCATTGCTTTGCTTGCTCTGCATCCTCACCGATGGTTACAACACGGCTGGTGATTTCGGGAATATCCAGCCAAGGCTGCACGGGGAAGATGGTGAAATCGGCAATCTTTCCTTGCGCCACCATCTCCTTTGCCTGGTCCATCAGCACCTTAAAAGCCCCCTCTTTATCGGTATAGCCGGCAGGAGGAATCAGCATGGGGATCTCAGCGATGGCCATTTGATGCTTTTTGCCTTCCAAAAGATCCATGCAGAGGGTGGAGGCACGATGGCCGGTCTTAAAGTGATCGATATGGGGATAGGTATTATAACCGCAGATGATATCTACGCTCTCAATCATCCGCTTGGTGATATTGGCATGGAGATCAAAAGTTGCCGCAATGACTACCTTCTCCCCTACCAAAGCGCGAATTCTTTCCATTAATACGCCGCAGGCATCATCGCAGCTTTCAGTGCAGGTGGCGCCATGAAGGGTGGCAACGATTCCATCCAATTCCCCTGCGGCTTTGATATGATATTCCAATCGCTCGGTAAGATGAGAAAACACCTGATCATCTACCCGACCGCCGGAAGCGGCATGCATGAATACAGAAGGAATGACCTCAGCACCGCGCTCCCAAAGCGCTTTTATAGAGCCGCTTCCCACTCCATAAAGATCTACTCGGCTCTTAAAACATTCTTCCCCTTCAAAAATCATTTGGGGATTGAATCGCTCAATAGGTTCAATTTTGGGATTAAACGTATTGCTTTCTTGATGAAATTCAAATACAAGAACGCGGGGTTTTTTATTGCTCATTTTGGCACTCTCCTTCCATTGGTTAAGCCTTTTTCGTATGAAAAAATCCTATCACATTTCTTTGGGAAATGCAATACCATTTCACCCATTTTTCTTAGGTTTTATTGCATTATTAACCATGGCATGCTATAATTAATTCACCATTGAAAAAGGAGCAACTATTATGAGGATTATTTTTGTCCGTCATGGGAAGAAAAGCGAGGGTGTCGTATTCTCCGCAGAACCAAACCATGATACCGGCCTCTTCGCAGGCTTCCACCGCTTTTTCCAGAGCTTCGGCGTTTGCCTCGGAGAAATCGATG